>JAUNSQ010000007.1:0-19631 GCA_030539135.1 Synergistaceae bacterium
TCGCGCCTGATGAAGCCGAGCACGACGTCCCTGTTCTTCCATCGCAGGTTCAGCGTATCGTAGGTCATCTTACGCACATAAGGGGCGACCGCGTGGGTTATCGCGACAGGGTCGGAGATGGCGGGGAACGTCGGCGCGACGAACACGCCGGCCGCTATTCCCGCCTCTTTCAGCTCTTTGAGCGCGGCTATCTTCTTCGCGGGCGGCGAGGCGTAAGGCTCGACCTTGCGGCGGAAATCGTCGTCGAGCGAGCTGAACGAGAATATGACCTTCACGTAGGGGAACTGCCGGAAGAGGTCTATGTCGCGCGTCACGAGCGCGGACTTCGTGATGACGGTTATCTTCGCCTCGGCGGGGATGAGCTGCTTTAATATGCCGCGCGTTACTTCGGCTTTCTTCTCGTATGGGTTGTATGCGTCGGTCATCGAGCTGAACATTATGCGCTTGCGAAAAATTTTCGCGGGGTCGATAGGCTTCGCGGGGTCCTTCACGTCGAGGAAGTCCCCCCACGGCTCTCCGCGCTCCTCGCCCGACCAGTTGATGCAGGCGGCGTAGCAGTACATGCACTTGTGGGGGCAGCCGACGTATGGATTTATCGCGAAGTCGCCGCCAAGCTTCGTCGCGGAGAGCAGGTTCGCCGCGCGGACATGCCTGACGTTTATCGTTTTGCGTTCGCCCTCCAATTCGCCGCCCCCCTTCGTGATTTTCATAATCATAACACCGTAAGGCGCTCAACATGCCTCCCGACGGATAAATAACGTGATAATAAACTATTTGGCATAAACTGTAACTTGTCTGACTGTTTTCACTTTTAATTTTTTATTTTTTAAAGTTTTGAGAGATTTTATCGGGGAAATAATTTTTTTCTTTCGTTATTCCCTCGGCTATTGGCATTTTATAATCTAATGGTATAATTTTCATGTCAGTTTTAGCCCACTTTTTTCAATATTGGGAAGGTGGAATTTCTAGAAAGAGCGGTGATTTTTATTATGAAGAAAGCAGCAATACTCGTTCTTTTGGTAATGGCCCTCGCGTGCGCGGCAATGCCGGCGACGGCGGCTGCGAAGGCCGGATGGCCGGAACAGCTCAAGTTCATGGCTGGCCCTCCGGGCGGCAACTGGTTCGCGCTTGGCAGCGCCTTCGCAGATATGTGGAGCAAGGGCGTCCTCCAGACGACAAGCAGCTCGGGCGGAGCGGTCTCCAACATCATCAACTCGGATAACAAGAAGGGCGACTTCGGATTCTCGAACACAGCCATCCTCGGAGCGGCTGCGAAGGGCGAACAGGCTTTCCTTGGCCGTCCGACAAAGAACGCCGTCTGCATGGCCAACCTTTACACGCAGTACACCTATTTCATCATGCGTAAGGATTTCGCCGAGAAGCACGGCATCACAAAGCTCGGAGACATCTTCACAAAGAAGATCCCTGTCCGCATGGCTACGCTGAAGCCAGGAACCGGCTCTGAATTCGTCGTTAAGACGCTCTTCCAGAGAGGCTACGGCATCAGCTACAAAGACATCAAGAAGATGGGCGGCTCGATGGAATTCGCGTCATACTCAGGCGGCGCAGACCTCCTCGCGGACAACCATATCGACCTCTTCGCGTTCTCGGTCGGCAGAGTAGCCTCGGTCGTCATGAACATCGAGAGCAACACTAAGGTCGTCATCCTTCCGGTCGACGACGACGCGCTCAAAGCCCTTTCACAGGCTTATGGAACGGTCACCTTCACAGTCAAGCCGGGCACCTACAAATGCGTAACGAAGCCCGTCAAGACAGTCGGCGACTACACATGCGTCGTTATCCGCAAGGACCTCCCGGACGATCTCGTCTATGAACTCTGCAAAACAATGTGGAAGAACAAGGCCTCCCTCGCCAAAGCCGTCAAAGACATCGGCGAACTCAACCCGAAAGAAGCCGTGCCGGCAGGCGTAGCTTCACATCCGGCGGCAGTTAAATTCTGGAAAGAAGCGAAATAACTACTCTTCGGGACAGAGACCCTATTGGGTTTCTGTCCCATTTTTCCCTTTTTGCCAAAATCTCGATATGTTGTGTTTACTCCGACAAAGGAGCGTGTAATCTTAAATGAGAAAATTAACAGGGATATCCGACAAAATTATGTACGCGTATATAATCCTGATCGGTTTATTCCATCTCTATACATCTATCTTCGGAGCGTATGAGGCCTTCCTTCAGAGGAACATACACCTCGGCCTCGTGCTTCCGCTCGCGTTCATCCTATACCCGATGACGAAGAAGTCGCCTATGGACAGAGTTCCTGTTTATGACTGGGTCTGCGCGGCTCTCTCATGGCTTCCCGCCATCTACGTGATATTGAATTACGACATGGTCGCCAACCGCATAGTGCAGGTAGACCCCGTCACAGACGCGCAGTTCTACTTGGGCATACTGCTCTTCGTCCTGCTGCTTGAGGGCACGCGCCGCGTCGTCGGTCTGCCGCTGACGATCATCGCCTTCCTCTTCGCGGCATATATGTTCCTTGGCGACAAGCTCCCGGGAGCGATGGAGGGTATCGCCTTCCCGCTGCGCGAGGTCGTTGAGGAGATATATCTGACGGACGAGGGCATATTCTCCATGCCGTTAGGAGTCTCGGCCACGCTGGTCGCGGCCTTCCTAATCTTTGGAGGATTTCTTGAGAAGTGCGGCACAGGCCCGTACTTCATGTCGTTCGCCCAGGCGTTCACGGGCACAGCCCCCGGCGGCCCGGCTAACATCGCCGTCATGAGCTCCTGCCTCTTCGGTTCTATATCCGGCTCCGCTGTCGCCAACGTTTACGGCACTGGCACGTTCACCATCCCGCTTATGAAGAAGATAGGCTATCCGCCGTTCTTCGCCGGGGCGGTCGAGGCGGTCGCGAGTTCCGGCGGCCAGATAATGCCTCCTGTCATGGGAGCGGGAGCGTTCCTTATGGCATCGTTCCTCGGGCTGCCGTTCTCGGACATCATCATCGCGGCAATCACGCCGGCGCTGCTCTATTACGGCGCGGTCTTCCTGATGATACGCCTCGAGGCTTATAAGACCGGAATGAAGGGGCTCTCTGAAGAAGACCTCCCACGTAAGAGCGACGTTATGAAAAAGGCATACCTCTTCCTGCCGATACTCGCGCTCGTTTACTTCCTGCTAGCGGGATACACGCCGATGCGCGCCGCCGTCATAGGCATCTTTGTCGCGTGGGGCGTCTCGCTGCCGCAGAAAGACTGCCGCATGGGCCCGAAGAAGATACTCGACGCTATCTATAGCGGGTGCAAAGGCATGACGCTCGTCTGCGTCGCCTGCGCCACGGCCGGCATCATCCTCGCCTCTATCTCGCTCACCGGCGTCGGCGTCAAGATCGTCAGCATGCTGCTCAACTTCGTACACATCGCGCCTCCGATGATAGCCCCGATGATAGGGCTTTTCCTCGTCATGATCGTCTCGTTGATACTCGGCATGGGAATGCCGACGACGAGCGCGTACATCCTGGCCTCGGCGCTCGGCGTCCCCGTGCTCGCGAAGCTCGGATTCCCGGCTCTCTCGGCCCACATGTTCGTCTTCTACTACGCTATAATCTCGAACATCACGCCGCCTGTCGCGCTCGCGGCCTACGCGGGGGCTTCGATAGCTGGCTCCGACCCGAACAAGACTGGCTTCTGCGCCTGCCGCCTCGGGTTCCTAGCGTTCGTCACGCCGTTCGCGTTCTGCTATGACCCGGGTATCCTGCTCCAGCTCGACTTGGTGGGGAACGTCTACGGCATCATAGCATGCGTCACGGCCTGCTTCGGCTTCGCGTTCGCGCTGATGGGCTATATCACCAAACCGCTGAAAACATGGCAGCGCGCCGTCTTCGTCGCCTTCAGCGTGATGGCCCTCATGCCGCAGCAGATAGTGACCATCATCGGTTTCGTCGGAGTTCTCGGCTTCTGGTTCCTCTGCGTGAAAATGACCAAGAAGGACACGCCGACCCCGGCGGCCGCGTAAACGATATTTCAATCAACTATCGACACAGCAGCCCGCCCGGCTTCGTCAAAGACCGGGCGGTTTTTGTATGCAAAGGAGTTTTGATACTAATTGACGAAGCTCGCGCCTAGTATTCCACGCCTTTTCTCGCGGTAACGCCCCTCTGGAACGGGTGGCGCACCTCGCGCATCTCCGTGACGAGGTCTGCTAGTTCTATGATCTCTGGGCGGGCGTAGCGGCCCGTAAGTATGAGCTCCAGATCTTTAGGCTTGGACTTCACGAGCGATACGACTTCGTCCAGCGGAATGAGCTTATAGTCGAGAGCGACGTTTATCTCGTCGAGTATCAGCATGTCGCATCTCCCGGACGCTATAACGTCCTTCGCCAAGTCAAGCCCGCGCCGCGCTTCGGAGTAGTCCTCCCGCGTCTCTTTTCCTCGGTAGACGTAGTCGGCGCGGCCCGTCTGGGTAAGCGTGACGCCGGGCAGGAGCTTGACCGTCGCAAGCTCGCCGTAATGGTCCCAGCCCTTCATGAACTGTATTATCTCAACTTTTGCGCCCTGTCCAGACGCCCTCATGGCGAGGCCGAGCGAAGACGTGGTCTTGCCCTTGCCGTCGCCTGTATAGACATGGACGAGCCCCTTTTCGCCGAACACTTATTTGCCCTTCTTGACCGTCGATTTCTTTGTCGCGGTCTTCTTTGCTGTTTTCTTCGCCTTTGCCTTAGCCTTTTTCGCGGCCTCGGCTTTCTTTGCCGCTTCCGCTTTCTCTATGGCTTCGGCCTTCCTCTCCGCTTCGAGTTTCGCGGCCTCTTCCCTCTTCATCTGTTCGAGCTTCGCGTCTATGTCATACTTGCCGTCTTTCGTCCTCGGCTCGTATGTCTCGGGCTTGACGGCGGGCTGTTCCGGCTGCGCCGTCGGCTGTTCGGGCAGCGCTTCCGTCTGCGGCTGCGCCGTCTTTTCGGAACCGTCTGGGAATTTGGCGTTGGGCTCTAGCTCCAATATCGCGTTCCTGATGTGGAGGAGGCGGCGCTCATCGGGCGGGTGAGAGTTGAACCCGCTCGGCTCCGTCTTCCCGACCTTGTTGGCCATTGTCTGTAAAGCCTTGTAAAGCCCTACGGGGTCCTCGCCATTTTCGTGGGCGAGTTTCACGGAGTAGTCGTCCGCCTCGACCTCCTGTTCGCGGCTCCATCCGGCGGACGCCAAGTTCGCGCCCACATTCGCCGCCGTGCTGGCTATCCCGCTTCCGAATATCTCGCCGAGTATCGTCGCGGCGACAGAGAGGCCGACAGACCTTTTGACCGTGCTCTGATAGTGGCCGAGCTTCGCGTGCCCCGCCTCGTGCGCGAAGACGCCGTAGAGCTCTGATTGGGAGTCGAGAAGGTCGAGAAGACCCGTCGTGACCGTGACGGAGTTTCCGTTCGCGACCCACGCGTTGGGGGCGCTCTCCTCCTTTATCGAGAAGGGCAGGCTCGTGAGCTCCGTCGCCTTAGCGACCCGCTCCCATACGGCCTTAGCCTCGGCGTGGGAGAGCTTCGCCTCCGCCGGCGGCGCGGACAATACCAGCGCGGCGCAGAGGAGAAGGATAAGTCTATTTTTTAGGACCATGGTCATTACCTCCGGCAAAACGATTTTGATGTGTTCCTACCATATATATCATATTTTAATATAAATCCGCCTCGTCAAACCGTCGAGATCAGGAATACTTTTTGACAAACGCCTCTATCAGGCGCGCCGATATGCTCACGCCGCGGTAATATTCAGGTATCTCGTCCGGCGAGAACCATCCGACGTCGACAAGCTCCGTGCCGTCCGGCGTGAGGTCTCCGCTCTGCCATTTCGCTGTGAAGCCCACCATCAGAGAGTGGGGGAACGGCCAGGGCTGGCTGCCGAAGTATCTTATGTTATTCACCTTTATCCCAGCTTCTTCAAATATCTCGCGGCGGACGCAGTCCTCAAGGCTCTCGCCCGGCTCGGCGAACCCGGCTAGAACGCTGTAGCGTCCATTGGGAAATCCCGCGTTATGGCCCATCAGGAGTTTGCCGTCCTTCACGACCGACACTATGACGGCGGGGCAGATCACGGGGTAGGTGTATTCTCCGCATTCCTCGCAGCGCAGCGCAGACTCCGCGCCGTCGTAGCGGTTCCTGCCGCCGCAGGCGCCGCAGAATTTATGCGAGCGCTGCCAGTCCATGATATGGAAGGCCTTGCCTATGCGGAAGAACATTTCTTCGCCGACGAGCGTCCAGACGGTCCGGCGCTCGAAGAGCGTATATCAGTCCGGTACTCCCGCGTCAGGGTCAAGCTCCGCCCAAAGGTCTCCGTTCGGCGCGTCTCTGTCGACCGGCCCGCTGTTCACGAAAGCGTCCGCCATCACCGCGCCGCGCTCCTCGGGCGGACACGAGCCGTCGTCCCTCAAGAGGACCTTTCCGCGCTGGAACAAAAATAATTTTCTCACGCCGAAGGCCCCTCCTCCGTCATCAGGACATGGCGCAGCCCCCTGTCGCTGACGACGACCTCACCAGCCCCGCAGAGTGACATCGCGGCTCGGACGATGCACGCGCCCGCGAGTATGATCTCCGCCCTGTCTGGGTCGAGGCCGACAATTTTACGGCGTTCGTCGAACGTCTTAGACGCAAAGTCCGCAATCTGCGCGTCCACGTCCGCGAGGGAGAGAACGAAACCCTGCACCTTCTCAGCGTCGTAGACCGAAAGCCCCTGCTTTATCGCGGCCATGCTCGTGATGTTCCCGCCCATGCCGATGAGCAGCGCGCCGCCCACAGATATCCCTCCGTCGGAGATCTCGCGCGTTATCGCGCTCTGCCCTTTCGCCAGCTCCTCTCGCGAAAGCGGCGAGTGGGAGAAGTATTCCTCCGTTATGCGCACAGCTCCGATGTTGACGCTCTTCGCAAACGTGATCCTGCCATTTTCGCCAAAGACGAATTCCGTGCTTCCGCCTCCAGTGTCGAACGTTAAGGCCTTTGACGACGCCGCGCCCGGTATGCCGGATATTGCGGCGAGGTAAGAGAGCCTTGCCTCTTCGTCGCCGGAGATGATATCAACATCTAAATTAGTCAGTTCTTTAACACGCTTTTTAAACCTAAAACTGTTCGTCGCGGAGCGCAGGGCCATCGTTCCAACGATCGTTATTCGCTCCGCCCTTGCCTCTTTCGCCTCGTCGACGTACTCACGGACACATCTCGCGTTGCGCTCCAGCGCCTCCTCGTTTATAAATCCATTCTCGCGCATCTTTTCGCCGAGCCGCTTCACGCTGCTCACGTCGCGCAGGACTTTCACGTCCCCGCCCTCGACGTCGGCGATACAGAGCTTGACCGAGTTGGTACCGACATCTATCACCGCTTTGATCATTCAGCTCACCTCTCACGCAAATTATGCAACAATCTCAAGCAAATAACAATTTGCTTGGCTTATTTTCGTCCGCCGACGGCCAATTTTAACAAAAACATGGGCGGAGACGACAAAGATGTCGTCCCAGGGCTGTGACGGCCAAAACCGCCGTCGTAGGGAAAATTTTTTTGTTTTGCCGACAATTTGACGGGTTCCATTGTTCATTTTTGGACGATTTAGCTTATAAAAATTCAAATTTTAGGATTTCATGTCGGCGGAACTTTCGCCGTAAGCAGGTAAATTCTGTAATCTGGCATCCACTTTCCACTTTTTCACCACAAAAGAGGATTACTTTTCCACAAATTGTTTATATCTTTGTGACCAACTCTACCTTTTTTCGTCTTCCCACTCAGTAAAAACAACTAGAGCCCATAATTTTTTGTGGATAACTACGTTAAATATACTTTCCATTTAGGCGCTTTTGCCAATAAATGTAAAAATCTAAGGCGTTTTTTCACCCGTTCGGTCAATATTGAAGCTTGCAAGCGAATGTTTAAAAACACAAAAGGCCGGGGCGGATATCTCCGCTCCGGCCTCTCATATCTTAGACTTTCAAACTATACCGACTGCCGTTTACTCGACGGCGATCTCCCACGACGTCTCCCAGAGCCCGTGGATGTTGCAGTAGCTCTGAGCAATCAGCGTGCCGGACTTCGCGAGCTTCATGCTGACACAGCTCGCCGGCTCCGCGACAGCTGGGCCTGGGGTCTCGGTCATGCTGTCCGCGTGCGCCGCGTAGTCGAACTTAGCGACCTCGACGACGAACTTTGAATCGTTCGGCTTGAAGAAGAGCTGTATCCACGCGATGTGGTGCTCCTGCTTGTTCGGGTGCGGTATCTCCTTGCCTACGCTGACCTTAGCGAAAAACAGTTCCCCCGCCTTTACTTTTTCCGGCGCCTCTATGACTGGGACGTGTTTCTCACCCTTGAAATCTCCGCTCTGGATAAGATCTCCAATTTTCATAACGATTTCCTCCCCTTTTGCTGATTTATGCTGCCAACTTGAAACGATTATAAAATATAGTATATTTTGTGGTTTGAAATCGGCATTATTACTGCAAGGGTTCAATTCTTTCTGGACAGAATCCTCTCAAAAGTGAGTTTCAGCCTTGCCACGGCCACGGCAAGCTCTTTGTCCGCGTCCGTCTCCGCGCCCGCGCCAAGCCTGCGCGCCTCCTCTTCGACCTTATCCTCCGGTATCACGACAGGGGCCCGTCGCTTGTAAACAGGGAGCGGCGGCTTCGCAGAGCTGCGGTGCGGTATCTTTCCGGTCTTTATCTCGAGCGTCACGTCGCGGCGCTTAAAAAATCTCCTCACGCTCGCGGTCATCTGGGATTTGCGGAACATTATCGAGTGGAGCAGGCTCGGGTCTTCGACGTGGACGGTCAGCACCATTCCCTCGTCCTCGAACCTGCACGCCGCTGGCGCCGTCCTCTTCGCGACGGCGTCGCCTACGATGTCCGGCCACGCCTGTTCGAGCGACGAAAGCCGAAGTATCGGAGCTATCCTCGCCATATCGTCGTCGGAAAAGGCATTAGCGTCGGCCGGTTTTCGCCCTCCGCGCGGTTTTTTCTCTTTCTCCTCCGTGAGGTCGCCCTTTAGGATGTCGCTGACGCTCTTAAACTTTTCCATTGGTCCCCTCCGCCCTTCTACGGCGGTCGTTCTCTATCGCGACCCACAGCAGCTGTATGTCCGTAGGCGGCACGCCTGATATCCTCGATGCCTGCCCAAGCGTGCGGGGCGCTGAATTTATCAGCTTTTGCCTTCCCTCGGCGGATAGCCCGGAGACGGAGGACAAGTCAAACCCCTCTGGAATTTTAAGGACCTCCATGTGGCGGAACTTTTCAACTCTGTGCGTCTGCCTGTCTATATATCCCTCGTACTTCAGCTCGACGGATATGCGCTCGCCAAGCTCCGCGTCGAGCGATGTCTCCGTTATCTCGGAGAACACGCTCCAATCGACCTCGGGCCGCCTGAGCAGTTCCGACGCGGCCACGCCCTCCTCGAGCGGGGAAGAGCCTACCCGCCTCAGTATCTCGTTCGTCCTGTCGTTCGGCGATATCTTCGTCGCTGCGACACGCTCTTTCTCCGCGTCCATAGCGGCCCAACGGGAGCGCAGGATGTTCCATTTTTCGTCGGAGAGCAGGCCTATGTCGTGCCCGACCTCCGAGAGCCGCTTATCGGCGTTGTCGTGGCGGAGCAGGAGCCTGTACTCGCAGCGGCTCGTCAGCATCCTGTAGGGCTCGTTCGTCCCCTTCGTTACGAGGTCGTCCACGAGAACGCCCAGATATGCCTGGTCGCGGCGCAGTATCACCGGCTCGTCGCCGCGCACTGTAAGAGCCGCGTTTATCCCCGCAAGGAGCCCCTGCGCCCCGGCCTCTTCGTAGCCGGAGGTGCCGTTTATCTGCCCCGCGAGGAAGAGGTTTTTTATCCCTTTCGTCTCAAGCCATGGCTCAAGCTGCGTCGGGGGCGCGAAGTCGTACTCTATCGCGTAGCCCGGCCTCAGTATGTGCGCGTGTTCGCACCCCTTTATCGTCCTCACGGCCTCGAACTGAGCCTCAAGACACATAGAGGTGGAGAAGTTCTGCATGTAGACCTCACGGCTCTCTGGGGTTATCGGCTCAAGGAATATCGGGTGCGTCTCTTTGTCGGGGAATTTTATTATCTTGTCGTCTATCGACGGGCAGTAGCGCGGCCCGTTCGTCTCCAGCGTCCCCTGAACGAGCGGGGACTGGCTGAAGTAGCTCCTTATTATGTCGTGGGTCTCCACATTCGTCCGCGTAAGCCCGCAGACCATCTTGGAGTATGTCCTCTTCTCTCCGAAGTATGAAAAGCCCTCCGGCTCTGTCAGGCTCTCCTGCCTATCGAGTATGTCCCAGTCTATCGTGTCGGCTTGGAGCCTCGGCGTCGTGTCAGTGCGCAGGCGGCCAAGCTCAAGCCCCGCCCTTCTGAGGCTGCGCGAGAACTCCGTCCCCGCGACCATCCCGAGCGGGCCGGACTTATGGCATGTGAGGCCGATATGTATCTTCGACGCCAGATAGGTCCCCGTCGCGAGGATCACCGCCCTGGCCGTAAAGGTCTGGCCTGTGCGTATCTTCACTCCAGCCACACGGCCGTCACTGATTATCAGCTCCGTCGCCTGCGCCTGATGGAGGTCGAGATTTTTGCACGACATCAGCGCGTTTCTGTAATGGTCGCTGTATCGCCGCGGGCTGCACTGTGCGCGCAGAGTCCTTGCTGCCGGGCCCTTCGACGTGTTGAGCCAACGAAGATGCTGGGTCGCCGCGTCCGCCGCATCCGCCATCTCTCCGCCCAGCGCGTCTATCTCTCGAACGAGATGCCCTTTCGCTGGGCCGCCGATAGACGGGTTGCACGGCATCATCGCCGTATTGTCCAGATAGAGGTTGAGCATGAGGGTCTTCGCGCCCATCCTCGCTGCGGCTAGAGCCGCTTCGCATCCGGCGTGCCCTCCTCCGATAACTATAACGTCGTAACCTTCGTTTATGTTCATTTTACCTGTGTCACGCTTCCCTCTGAAACTTTGTAGACCGCGCCGGGAAATATGTTCCCGTTCTCCTCGGCTGTCGCAGCGAAGACCTGTGTCTCCCTCTCAAGGAGCGAGCGGAACAGCATTTCTCGCCCCTCCGCGTCAAGCTCCGCCGTTACTTCGTCGAGAAGAAGCACCGGGTCGCGCCCAAGTTTTCTCTTCACGCCGTCGGCGGCCGCGAGCATAAGCGCTATGGCTACGCGGCGTCTGAACCCTCGGCTAAGGGCCTCAGCCGCGAGCTTTTCCTCGCACATTATCAGCATGTCGTCCCTGTGAGGGCCGACCATCGGCATCTTCACCGCGAGCTCCCTCTCCCTGTTCATCGAGACAGACCTTCTGTAATCGTCGTTGTAGTCGTAGAAACATCCAGCGCCTCCGCGTTTCAGCGAGAGCGACACCTTCGCTGGTAGCAGCCCGCTTCCGTTCAGGCACTCAGAAAGGAGCTGCACAGCCTCTTCCCTCATCTTCCATATCCAAGCGGCGAGCGGGAGGAGCACCCTGTCTATGATATCCGTCGGGCTCACGTTCTTGAGCAGGAACGCCTTCTGTCTCACCCCGCGCCTGTAGTCGTGGAGCCTCATCGCGTATGGGGGAACGAGCAGCGCGAGCAGCATGTCAAGCAGCCGACGCCTGTACGACGCGGAATCTTCGAGTATCGCCATATCGTTCGGGAGGAATGTGAGGACTGGGACTTTCCATCTGAGGTCCGTCGCGCTTATCGTCTTTTCGTCTATCTTTATGATGAACCTGCCGGATACCTTGACCTTAATTATCTCCGCGTACTCCGTGTCGAGCTTTCCCGTCAACCAGACGTCCGCCGAGCCGCTCTTCCATGTAGGGAGAGATACTGTCTTCGTCCCGCGTTCAAGCGGGCCCCAGCCTGAGATTATATTTATGCCCTCGAGGATGTTGGTCTTTCCCGACCCGTTGACTCCCGTCAGTAAGTTGAGCCCCGGGGACCAACTCATTTCCCGGGACTCTAAATTTCTAAAATTGCCAAACCTGACGCTTTGGAAACCCATTTACTTTTTTATGCCATCTCGTCCATCTTGAGCTCTTCTTCTGGGATGTTGATAGGCGCTATCAGGCAGAGGAAGCTGTCGTCCTCGGCTCTTCTCACTGCCATCTGGCCCTTGGAGCCGTTGAACGATAGCACCACTTCGGGGTCGCGCATTACCTTGAGCGCCTCCATGAAGAACTTTGAGTTTACGGCTATGACGAGGCTCTCGCCCTTTACGTCGGACTTCGAGACCTCTTCTTTCGCGAGCCCAAAATCAGGAGCCTTTCCCCTCAGTACGAGAGGTTCCCCGGCCTTTATGTCGAGTATCACCATTCTGTTGAAGTCTCTGACGACGACATCCACCCTTTCAAGGGCTGATATAAGCTCGCCCCTGTCGAGAGAGATATTTGTCGTATGGCCTTTCGGGATTATTTTCTCATAAGGCGGGAAGCGCGATTCGACCCTTCTTACCGAGAACTCCAGCGAATCCGCGCTGAAATAGAACTGCGAATCATCGTAGAGTATCTTTATCTGCGACTCTGGGTCGAGAGATACTAGGATCCTCTGCACCTCTTTGATGCCCTTCATCGGGAGCAGGGAGCTGACCCCCTCCTCCGACTGGTTGACGACCGCGCCGGATATCGCGAGCCTTCTAGTATCCGTCGAAACTATATTCAATATTCCTCCGGCCGTCTGGAAGTTCGCGGACGAAAGATAGAGCGGAAATTCCTCGCCTGTAGAGGCCGCGAGAGTCCCCTCTTCTATGACCTTCGAGAGCTCGCCTACCCCGATAGTGCAGAAGAGACGCGCAGCCTCCGAGGAGGGAAGCGACGGGAACTCTCTGATAGGATAACTGGCGAAGTTATATTTGCCGTGTCCAGCCTTGATTATTATCTTTCCGCTGTCGTCTACGACGAGAGAAAATTCCTCGCACGATATCTTCTTGAATATCTCGCTTATCCCTTTAACAGGAAATACGGCCTCTCCGGGCTCTTCTACTACCACTCCAAGCGCCATGCAAATAATAGAGGTCCTGACGTCCGTCGCCTGCATGGTAACTTCTTCCTCAGAGGCCTTTATGAAAACGGACGAGAGAATACTCATCGAAGTTGAGCTTGTAGTACTTCTTTCCGCGAGACTCCAACTTTGGATGAATTGTTTCTTGTTTACTTTTAGTTTCATTGGCAAAGACCCCCTGTTTTAATACTGTTTATTATATAAAAAATCAGTTGCATTAGTAGTAGGTGCCGTGGAAATGTGGAAACCAATCAAAAATCCTGAAAAATGCGGGAGTTTCTCTGTGGAAAAAAAGAAACCTAAAACCCTAAGATACCCACAATTACCACAAAAAAAATTTAAATATACTGGAACTTTTTATTATCCACGAAAAAATCCACGCAAAACAAATGAAAAAATTACAGCTTATTTACAATGTTATCCACAAACGAGCGTACACGCAAGTCCTTCTTTAACAAATCCTCTATTTTTTTGCATGCGTGGATGACGGTAGTGTGATCCTTCTTGTTAAAGGCGTATCCGATCTGCTGCAGGCTCTCGTTAGTTTTGTTGCGGGCGATGTACATCGCGACTTGGCGCGCTAGCGCGAGATCGGCCGAACGGTTCTGCGACAGCAGATCTTCTATGGATATACCGAATGTCTCCGCGACGAGCTGCTGTATGAGTCCGATGTTGACCGCGCCGTTGACGTTGAGGCGCAGCATGTCCTTGAGCCACACAGAGACGTTCTCGGTGTTAATAGGCTCTTTATTGAAGTCCGAACATGCGACCACGCGGTTGAGGGCCCCCTCGAGCTCTCGGATGTTGCTTGGGATATTCTGGGCGATGAACATTATCGTATCCTCTGGGAGGCTGTAATTCTTGAGCTCCGCCTTCTTCTGAAGGATGGCTACGCGCGTCTCAAAGTCAGGCGGCTGGATGTCGGTCACGAGGCCGCTGCTAAATCGGGAGACGAGGCGTTCCTCAAGGCCCTTTATGTCCCGAGGCGGGCTGTCCGCGCTGAGGACTATCTGTTTTCCCGCGGTGTACAGGAAGTTGAAAGTGTTGAAAAATTCTTCCTGGGTGGTGTCCTTGTTGACGATGAACTGAACGTCGTCGATCATAAGGATATCGTTCTCGCGGTAGTAGTTTTTGAAATTGAACTGGGTGTTCTCTCTTATAGAACGAATGAGGTCGTTGGTAAAGGTCTCCGCGCTCACGTAGAGGACCTTGGTGCCCGGCTTAGTGTTGAGTATGTGGTTGCCTATCGCGTGCATAAGGTGGGTCTTGCCCAGCCCGACTTTCCCCCATATAAACAAAGGGTTGTAAGCCTTGCCTGGGACGTCCGCGACGGCTAGAGACGCGGCGAGCGCCAGCCTGTTTGATTTTCCCGGGACGAACGACGAGAAGATGTAGTTTTGGTTAAGCCCGTTCTTTGGCGACGAGACGCGGGAAGTCGCTGTGATATTTGCGGCGCGTTTCTCCGCCTCTTCGTCAGGCTTGGAGTCGTTGAGGACGAGTTCAACTTTTTCGCCGAGCCCCATCTCGCACAAGGCGGCCGACATTTTGTCCAGAAACCTTGTCTTGATCTGTTCCCTCGCGAAAGGATTGCCGACCTCGAGCACAAAGGTCCCATCGTCCAGCGAGACCGGGAGACACGTATCGAGATACATCATTATCGCGTCGTCGGACGGCAAGATCTTCTCCGAGCAAAAGGTCTTGAACTCTCTCCATACTATTTCGATATCTTTTGACATTGAGCTCACTCCAAAAATTAAGACGAGATAAAAATCTCTGAAAAATATTTTAACATGAAAGAGCCGCCGCAAAATAAAATGAAAAAAGAAAAATGTATAAATCCACAAACGATATCCACAAATCCACAAGGTATTTTACGCATAAAGTAGTGATGCCACAAGTGCGGACATTACAATAAAAAAATGAACAAACAGAAAAAACTGAAAGTTTGACCAACAGCGACAATACAGTGTTTTCAGGTGTGGATATTTTTTGTGCGTTTGTGGAAAATAGGTTGTCAAAAATGTAACATTTCAAATCAAACGCAAAAATATAAAAACGCTTGACAAAAAAATGAATGTGGATAAACGTCTGTTTTATCGTAAAAATCGACTTTTGGCAGACGTTTATCCACGGGTTGTGGATAAAAATTGTGTTTATTTTCTAATCTATTCTGAAAATGTAACGGATGGAATTTACAGATTTTTAGTGGCCTCTATTTCGTCCACACGTCTCCGGCGAGTATAGGCGTCGGACTCCCCGTCAGCGACACTTTGTCGGAGTCCATCGTCAATGTCCTGAACGTCACGGGGAACGGCAGGGATTTGAACGAGAGCAGAGGGTTTATCCTGTCCACGATGAAGCTCGAGGCCGAGCCTACTTGGATAAGCCCAGCGAGCGAGATGTTCGTATCCTGTAGATACACGCCGTCGCTCCTCAGCCCCAGCTTGCCGGTCGCGGTCAGCGGGACGTTGAGCCCATTAAGGAAATCGGCCGAGAAACTTGACTGAGCGGTGAAGCCTGTCGAGGCGAAGTCGAACGTCAGGTCTGAGAAGCCCTTGACCCCTCCGTGTCCCTTGAAGTATGTGTTGACGTCGCGCTCAAGCAGGATAAGCTCGCCCTCCGACGATTCTATGAGCGCGGCCAGCCCCGTCTTGTCGGTGGGAGTCGCTTTGCGCCCCGAATTTTTGAGCTTCGCGCGGAGCTTCATGCTCTCTACGCGGACGCCGTCGAGCGACGATCCCGTTGCCGTCACCCACGCCGAATCGTCGTTTATCACGACGCGCATCGCCTCTGGCCTCAGCAGGTCTGACAGTTGGACGCCGACCTCTTTGGCCGTCACCCGCTCGGACGCGGAGACCGAAGCGCAGGAGATCATGGCCATCGCGGCGAGCGCCGCGAAAAGAAACGCAGTGTTCTTTTTCATCTCAAACACCCCCTGTAAAATATACCTCTTGGATTATTTTATTCCATAAACCCGCCGAACCGACGAATATCAAAAAATTGTTTACGCGCTATTTATGAATTTTGCCGAAGCCGCAAAGAAATTTGAATTTGCAACAGTCTGAAAGTTTTATAATAAAAGCGTGAATATCAAAAAATTGATGGAGCGCGAAACTTTATAAAATCTATAGTTCAAATACATTAAAATCATTGACGAAATAAGGCAAATAAGCTAATTTAGACATTACGGAAAAGAATACCGGGAAATAAAAAAGGAAATCATCTGAAAGGGCTGATAACATGAAAAGATTTATGACGTTACTCTCCGCAGCATTTATATTTGCTTATACTGTCTCACCCGCTACGGCCGCGCCGCTCCTTCTGCGCTTCGCGGGGCAGTCTCCGCCGGATCACATGGCGACTAAGACGATGAACGAGATGGCCAAAGAGATCAACTCGCTGACCAAGGGAAGAGTACAGATCAAGGTCTATCCGGCAAACCAGCTCGGCAACTATTCGCTCGTTATGGAAGAGATGATGCGCGGAACGGTCGATATGGCATGTATGTCGGTCGCTACGGACTTCGACCCGCGCCTTGAGATACTTTACACGAATGGATTTGTTACGGGCTACGATTCTGCGAAGAAGGTCTTTACGCCAGGCGCGTGGCTGCCGACGAAGCTCGATTCGTTCACGTCGCAGCTCGGCGTCCACATCCTCGGCTCGTACATCGAAGGATTTATCGGCATTGGCTCCGTCAAGCCGGTCAAAGACCCCCTCAACCCGAAGGTCGACAAGGGCGTCCTCACGCGAGTTCCTAATATGGTCGTCTATCAGCTTGGCGCAAAAGCCATGGGCTATCGCCCCATCACGATACCGTACTCAGACGTCTATCAGTCGATGCAGACCGGCGTCTGCGATGCTGTTGACGGCTATCCGACGGCCGCCGCCTACACGATACTCGGCGACGTCATCAAGAACTGGTACGCCACGAACTATTCCATGGAATACCTCGCGTTCATGATCGGCGACAAATCATGGAAGAAGCTCTCCGCCGCCGACCAGAAGGTTTTCCGCGACGTAGCTAAGAAATACACGCTGAAGTCCATCGACAACGCGAAGGCAGAGGACGAGAAGTACATGAAGCTCATGGAGAAGAAGGGTATCAAGGTCCACAGATACTCCGAGAAACAGCTCGAACCCATCAAGAAGGCGTGCGTCGCCACTTGGGAAGAGGTCGGCAAGGCTGGCACTGGCGTCGAGCTCATGAAAGAGTTCAAGAAAAACCTCGGCAAATAGCCCCTTTTAACGACTTGTATACGAGTCACTTCGTATAGATAAAATGCGGGGCGGGGACATTGGTCCTTCCCCGCATTTTTAAGAAAATTTCACAAAGGTGCAAAATGTTTTTGAAAGGGGTGTGCTAAATGGCGGAAGAAGCTGTAATTCCCGTCGTGGAAGAGCCGGAGTCGTCCGTGCGCAAAGCGACCAACATCTTTGACAAGATAACTACAAGTATTTTTTCTATCATCTGCTTTGTCATGTCCATGCTGCTGGTCGTTATTATCAGCGCGGCGACGGTCGCGCGCTATATTTTTGAAATAGACCTCTATGGATATGAGGAATGGATAAAGATATTCGCCTTCTGGCTATACTTTATGGGGGCCGGATATGGGGCGTTCGCGGGTACGCACGTCTCCGCCGACCTCGTGCAGTCCTACGTCAAAGAGGGGACGCTCAAGAGGTTCATTATTTTTGTTAGGACCGTCATAACGCTTGGGATAACCCTCCTGTTCACGTGGTACGGTTATGATTTCTTTTACTTCGGGCTACGCGGGCCGCTCGGCACGGGGATAGCCATTCCTAAGTCCGTCGCGTGGCGCATCCCGCTCTGGACGGCGTATATCTCGATATTCCTGGGACTGCTCTCCATGTCCTATTACTTCTTCTGGGATTTCGTCAGAGCCGCGAAAGACCTCTTTACCGGAGGTGAAGCGAAATGATCTATGTCGCTCTGTTTATACTTATTTCAACGCTGATAATTGGAGTCCCGGTGCCCGTCAGCTTCATGGCGAGCAGCGCGTGGCTCATATTCTTCGGCGGAGCGGACGGCACGGGATATCAAGCCACCCAGCTCCTGCCCTACGGCTTCTCTCAGATGAACTCCGTCTCCCTGATAGCTATCGCGATGTTCATACTCGCGGGCAGCATCATGGAGCGCGGAAAGATAGCCGAGAAGATGATAGACATGGTCGACGTCTTTGTCGGCCACATCAGGGGCGGCCTCGGCATCGTAGGCATAATCTCCTGCGCCGTATTCGGCTCGATATGCGGCGCCGCCTGCGCGACGCTCTCCTGCATCGGCGCGATAATGTTCCCGCGCTTCAAGGCCGGGGGCTACCCGATGGGGCACGCCTGCGCGCTCATGGCGAACGCCTCCCTGCTTGGGCTCCTCATCCCGCCTAACGCCACGCTGATAATCTTCGCGTGGATAAGCGGTATCTCCGTCCTCTCATGCTTCCTATCGACGATCGGCCCGGGCATCGTAACGGTCATAATACTTAGCTTCCTCAACATGTACATGCTCAGGAACAACAAAGAAGTCTTCGTCTCGCAGAAACGCTCCGGCAAGGAACGCTTCGATATGTTCATGAAGCGCGGACGCTTGGCGATACCGGCCCTCTTCATGCCGATAATGGTGCTCGGCGGCATCTACGGCGGGATAATGACGACGACGGAGGCCTCGGCGCTCTCGGTCTTCTACTGCATACCGATAGGACTCTGGGTTTACAAGGGGCTGAACTGGAGGACGCTCTTCAGCATCGTTGTTGAAAGCGCGATAACGACGGGCGTCATCATGATAATGCTCTACTCCGTCTCCATGCTCTCGCGCCTCTACATACTCGAAGACCTGCCGGGAAAGGTGCTCTACCTCTTCTACAGCATATCGACGAATAAATACATAATACTGTTCATGATAAACGTATTCCTCGTGCTGATGGGAATGCTGATGGACGACATCAGCGTCGTCGTCCTCACGACCCCGATACTCATGCCGATAATCATGGAGATCGGGATAAGCCCGGTGCACTACGCGGCTATCGTCGGAGTCAACACGGCCGTCGGTTGCATCACGCCGCCTTGCGCACCTGTGCTATACCTCAGCGGCCGCGTCGGCGGGGCCTCGATAAACGAGATAATGAAGCCGGCCTTGACGTTCATGATATTCGGCTGGATACCTGTGCTGCTCGTCACGACGTATGTCCCGAAGGTCGTCCTCTTCCTGCCGCACCTCATCCTCAACGTTCCTTGGTAGGCTTGGGATAACCGAAGGTCAAATCAAACGCAGCGAACGCCGCCCTTAATGGGCGGCGTTTTTCGTCCGCCACAAAATTCCCACAAAGCCGTCATAAATTCGACATAAGCGCCGAATAAAATAAACATACTCTCCGGTATGTAAATACCGGAAATCGACTATGGAGGTGAGTAAGATGCGACACGGGAGATTATGGAAGGCCGCGGCCGTCCCGCTTATCCTGCTGTTCTTCTGTGGGAGCGCGTTCGCGGCTCCCGGCCCGGGAGGCCCAGGCCGAGGACACTTCGACCCAGGGCCGAGAATGTCCAGGCCCGGAGGCCCCGGAGGTCCCGGCGGACGCGTGGGCCCCGGCCCTTCAAGGCCGCGCTTCGACCCGGGCCCGCGCGGCGGAGGCCCCGGCCCACGGCGTGACTGGGGCGGACGTTACGACGGGGACTGGGGCAGGCGCTATG
>JAUNSQ010000007.1:19641-22018 GCA_030539135.1 Synergistaceae bacterium
ATGACAGGGATTGGTATAGGCCGTGCCCTCCGCGCAGACACCATCGCGGGAGCGACGGCGGCGAGATAGCTCTCGCCGTGATAGGCGCGCTCGTCATCGGAGGGCTCATAAGCTCAGCGACGAGCGGCTCCTCCTACTGAGCCGCGGGAGTTCCATAGCGAAAAGAGGCAAAGGGGCGATCTTTTGCCTCTTTTATCGTTTTGCGTGAGGCGAAAAACCCAACGATGCTGTAAAATTATCCAAAAAGCACGGGGAGGACGAAAATGGACTCAATAGCGATCCTTTACGCATCCGAGGGCACAGGCCACAGGACGGCCGCCGAGGCGCTGCGCGATAGATTTCTCATCGACCATCCGAACGGCCGCGTCGTCTGCCGCGACGTGCTCGACTACACGCCGTGGCTGCTCCACAACATCGTCTCCGACGGCTACCTCTTCATGGCCCGCCATACGCCCTGGGCGTGGGGATGGTTCTATTGGGGCTCCGACAAGCCCTCGTTCCAAGCCCGTTCCTTCGACTGCATACACGACTTCCTCTGCCGGTTCTACCTGCCGGCGATCGAGGCCGACCTCTACAGGCACGGAGTCGAGGCCGTCTTCTTCACGCACTACTTCGCGGCGGCGAACCTCGCGCGCCGCAACCTTGATAAATTCCCGGTATTCTACGTCAACACGGACTTCGTCTGCCATCGCTTCCAGAGAGACGCGGTATTCCGCGAGTCCTTCTGCGCCAGCCCGATAGCCGTGAGGCAGCACCACGACGACAAGATAAGCCGCGTCGTGGACAGCGGCATACCTATAGCCCCTAAGTACGGCTACATGCCGTCGAAGGAGAACGCCCGCGCGAAGCTCGGCCTCACCTCCGAGGACAAAGTCGTCCTCATAAGCGGCGGCGGCATAGGGGCGGGGGCTGTGACAGAGGCAGCCGCGTCGTTCGCGGAGCGCTCCGACATCACGCCCGTCGTCATCTGTGGAAACAATAGGGGACTCTTCGACAAGCTTACGCGCATGTACGGCGGCGGAGAGATGCGCATAGAGGGCTTCGTCCCCAACATGGAGGACTACTACGCGGCCGCCGACCTTGGGATAATGAAGCCCGGCGGGCTCTCCCTCTCCGAGGCGTTCGCGGCGGAGCTGCCGCTCTTCCTCATAGACCCGATACCCGGGCAGGAACAGCTCAACATGGACTACGTATGCGACTTGGGCGCGGCGTTCGAGCTTCGCAGCGTAAAGTGCGCCGCCGACAGGGCCGCTATGCTGCTCGGCGACGAAGCGCGGCTCGCAGAGGTACGCGCCAACATAAAAAAAATCTCCCGGCCAGACGCGGCGGGAGACATCCTCAGAATAGCGGAAAGCTGCATAGACGAAGACAGGCGGCGCTAATCGCCGTCCTCCTCGTCCTCCGGCTCCTTGTCCAGTCCAAGCAGCTCGTCTATCTTCCGCAGATAAGGCTCGGCCCAAACAGGGTCGGGCCATTTCTTCTTCCTAGCCGTCGCGAACATCACGCCGCACATCATCGCGCCGAAGTACAGATACGGGTGGCCGAACGCGAGCGCGGCCCCGAAGAAAATAAAGCAAAGCGAAGCGAAAAGATTTCTGTAAAAAGACATGGCACCACCCTCCGAGGGCAATTATAAAGTCTGCGCGAACGAATGCAAAGGGCATTGCCCACGCTTCGCGCCGCAGATCTTTGACGGCCGGATAACCAAGACCGATGACAACAAAAAGTAATCTTTTCGACGGGGATATCCCAAAAAATTTTATTAGCCGCCGCAAAAGACAATTTCGCAAAAAATTCTTCACGTCAACCTCCAAACAGAATTGTCGCAAATATTGGCAAAACGACGCAAATTTAGCGCAATTAACACGGGCGCGCTCTGCGGCTAGGTTTCTCATGGCGGCTAATTCTTTGACGTAAGGCCGCCAACCTCTCAAAAAAAGTTTTGGCGTCTTTACGACATACCCATTTTGGCTCGCTCATGTTATTTAGGAAGCGTAAAGAGGCGGCGAAAAGAAATTTTCTATCTTGTTTATCGAAAAGGGAGGTCGGAAATATGACGAATTGTTTCAATGAAAAGCATACTATAAGTATGCGCAGTTATAGGTCTACCCCCCCCCCGTTTACATTTACATAGTGTAATCAAATCCGACGCGGGCGAAATCACGCGCGGGAAGATGCGCCGCCGTTATCTGGCGCGTCTTCCCGCGCGTGTCGTTATGGGCGGCCCCCGCTTATCGCTTTTGACCGGCGGGCTACCCCGCCCGTCTCACCGCCGCGGTTTTGATTTTGATCGTCTGCCCGCTAGTTTTAATGCTCGCGAGTGGCCTGTCAGCGTTAGCTGACATTTCAAATCACCATAGGACGCGAAGCATTTCCG
>JAUNSQ010000121.1 GCA_030539135.1 Synergistaceae bacterium
CGTGCGCATCACGCAGCCCTTCTTCTCCTCCGGCATCGTAAAGGTAGGCCGGAACTTCGACGTTCCTCGTCCGAGAGTAGCCGTCAATAAAAAGGCATTCTTCACATACCTGATGAAGAAAGACTTAGCTAACGCCAAACAGCTGCATTTCGGCAAGCAGTCTGACCGCTTCGACGCGGTCGTGTCAGGAACGGCAGATTATACATACTGCACGGGCGCTCAGGCCAACTATTACCTCTCTCTTCCTAAATACAGCAAACTGGGCATTCAGGAAATGGTTGGATATGAGCAGAAAGTATGTATCTCAATTTCTAAGAAAAGCGACCCTGCGTTGATGTTCATAATATCCAAATGCCTCGCCAGCGTCACGAGCGATGAGATGAACCGTATCATACAGGCCAATAATCAGATCGTATACGAGACGACGCTGGCCGACTTCATCTATATCCACCGCGGGATGAGCATCAGCGTCCTCGTCATGCTTATCGCTCTCATCGTCTTTGCCGTGACGCAGATACAGGTAGATAGGCTAAAACGCGTCGCGTCCGAAAAAGCAAGCAAAGCGAAGTCAGATTTCCTGTCTCAGGTGAGCCACGATATGCGTACTCCGCTTAACAGCATCATCGGCATGACATATCTGGCCATAGACGCCAAAAACGACCCGGAAAAGGCCGCTTCGTATATGGGCAAGATAAGCATTTCGGGAAAATACCTGTTAAACCTCATCAATAACGTTCTCGACATGTCGGCTATCGAGGCCGGCAAATTAAAGATAATACATGCTCCCTTTAGCTTAAGGGAAGTCGTGGATTCTCTCAGCTCCGTGTATACTTCGCAGTATTGCTCAAAAGATGTCGCGCTTGAGGTGCATGTTTCGGAATGCCTCGACGAATGGTTTGTCGGCGATCAGCTGCGCGTCAACCAGATATTGATGAACCTGCTCTCCAACGCTTATAAATTTACCGACGAAGGGCGTGTGCAGCTTGATATCAAGCCAATTGCGGATAATGGCGAACAAATCACCCTGCGCTTTAAGATCTCTGACACCGGCTGCGGCATGAGCGAGGATATGCGTGAAAGGTTGTTCAAGCCCTTTGAACAGGAGTCGGCTTCCACCGCGCTGCATCATGGAGGCAGCGGACTGGGGCTTTCGATCGTGAAAAACCTCGTGTCAATGATGAACGGACGCGTCAACGTGGACAGCCATAAAGGGGAGGGTTCCACCTTTACTGTGGAGCTGCCTTTCGAACGTTGCGCCGCGCAGTCTCCAGACTCCGATATACAGACTGTAGACGGTGGACTTTCCGGCCGCCGTGTGTTGTTGGCTGATGATAACGAGATCAACCGCCTCCTTGCCTCGGAACTCCTAAAGAAGGTCGGCGTGACCTGTGACCAAACTGTCAGTGGAAAGGAATGCTTCGACCGCTTCTTGGCCTCCAAACCCGGGACATACGACGCGATACTTATGGACATACAGATGCCGGAGATGAACGGATACGAGGCTACTGCAGCCATACGTGCTTCCTCGCACCCTGAGGCGGTTACTATCCCTATAGTGGCTATGACCGCCAACGCCTTTACGGAAGACGTGGCTAAGTCGATAGCTAACGGCATGAACGACCACGTGCCGAAGCCGATAGAGCCAAATGTGCTGTTCTCCACGCTTAGCAGGGTGATAAGAGAGAGGCCAGCCGCGCAGGATAGGGGATAAAATTTTAAATAGTATCAGCCGTTCATTTTGCCGTTGCGCGCGGGCGGAGTTGCATAAAATAAATACTTGTGCTAATATCCACAAGTTGATAAATATCAACGGGTTTTTAAGCAGAGGATACGCCTCTCGCCTGCCGACGAAGTCAGTTGTCAGGCCGACCACGAAAGCATATTTCGATGGGCTGGGCGTAGATTTGCGCCTAGCCCATTTTTTTATCGGCAAAACTTTAGGAGGTGTAAGACCATAGCAGCAAACACAGATGAACCGCGCGTGAATTCCGATATCCGCTGCCCCGAGGTGCTTCTCGTCGACGAGAACAACGTTAAGCACGGGGTCGTAGCTATTCAGGAAGCTTTGAAGATGGCCGAAGAGGCGGGATTTGACCTCGTTGAGGTGGCCCCTCTCGCAAAGCCGCCTGTATGCAGGATAATGAACTACGGCAAGTACCGTTTCCAGCAGCAGAAGAGAGACAAGGATGCGCGAAAAAAGCAGAAAAATCAAGTCGTGAAAGAGATAAAAATGCGTCCGAAGATAGACCAGCATGACTATGATTTTAAGGTGAAAGCAGTTAAGACGTTTTTGAAAGCCGGACACAGAGTTAAGATATCGGTTTTCTTCCGTGGACGCGAGATGGCTTTTCTTGACAGAGGACGCGAGGTCCTTGCGAAAGTTGTCGCGGAGATCTCCGAATTCGGCAAGGTCGAGATGGAACCGCGCATGGAAGGGCCGTATATGAGGCTCATGGTAGCGCCGTTTGCGACTGAGCCAAAGAAGGCGGCCTCACAGGACGCGACTGCGTTGAAGCCAAAGAAACAGGCCCCACAGGATGAAGCGGCCCCGAAGCCAAAGGCGAAGGCTGCTAAGCCGGCGGCGGCTCCGGCAAAGCCTAAAGCTGAGGCGGCAGAGCCCGAGACGGCCGCAGCCGAAGATAAATAATAAAGTTTAATAGATCTCCCGCAGGGGAGACAGAACAAGAGGAGGAACCAGCAATGCCAAAAATGAAAACACATTCTGCCACGAAGAAACGCTTCAGGATCACGAAGACTGGCAAAGTAATGTTCAAGAAAAGCGGTCGCGGACATCTTCTTTCAACGAAGAACTCAAAGCGTCTCCGCTCGCTCAGGAAAAAGGGCGTACTTCCGGGAAACGTAGAAGCGCACGTCAAGAAGGTAATGCCCTACGCGTGAGTTCGGGCATAGGCAGATTTTAATATCTTTTATTTTTCTGAGGAGTGGATTTAAATGCGAGTAAGAGGATCAAGCGCCAGCCGCAATAAACTTAAAAAACTATACAGCATCACAAAGGGTTTCTGGGGTCGTAAAAAGAACGTATACCGCCGCGCCCGCGAAGCATATCTGCACGCGCTGACAACGGCCTTTGCAGGCCGCAAACGCAAGAAACGCGATTTTCGCAAACTGTGGATCATCCGTATCAACGCCGCAGCCCGCGTGAACGGAATCGCGTACAGCGCCCTTATCGCCGGTCTTAAGAAGGCCAACATCAACATCAACCGTAAGATGCTTGCCGACCTTGCAGTAAACGATATGGCGGCTTTCGCACAGCTTGTTGAAAAGGCAAAGACGGCTCTGTAAGTATTAGAGCGGACTTTTGAGGGTACATACTTCTCTAAACGTAAGTAAAGTGATAGTTAACGGGTTCCTGCTGGTAATTTTGGTAGGGGCCCTTCTGTTATGGCTTTGCAATAATTTTTATTACAAGATCCCGCTCTCGATCGTGGACGCGCTGTTCTTGTCCACGTCAGCGGTGTGCGTTACGGGGCTGTCTACCATAGACGTCGCAAGCGACTTTGGCAGGGTCACGCAGATAATACTGCTCGCGCTGATACAGACGGGCGGACTTGGCTTTATGACAGGGATGATGCTGCTCACGATAGCAATAAGGCGCAGGGTCGGCATAAAAAGCCAGATGTCGTTCTTGGGCGGCTTTGGGGTGGAGGGGCTGCAGGATGCTGTAAAACTTCTGCATGTCGTGCTGTGCTACACTCTTGCCTTTGAGGCAGTGGGGGCGGCAAGCCTGTATTTCGCTTTCAAAGCCGAAGGGATGACGAGTTCTCTGGCGCTTTTCAATGCAGTCTTCCATTCGGTAAGCGCTTTTTGCAACGCCGGGTTCTCCCCGATAGCCCACGGCCTTCGCAGATATAGCATGTCGTTTGTAGTTCCCGGGACGATAATGTCGCTGATAGTACTCGGCGGCATTGGGTTTCCAGTCTTCGCCGAATGCTGGAGCGTTATAAGAAATAAGGGTAGGCTCTCATATTATTCACGGCTGGTGCTGTTTATCACGTCCGGCTTGTTAGTAGGCGGGACCGTCCTGATACTTGTATCGGAATGGAATGACGCCTTTGCGGGAATGCCGTTCTGGGCGAAGCTGTGGAACGCGCTTTTCGCGAGTGTGACCACTAGAACTGCCGGTTTTGATACTGTCGACCCTGCGCGTTTCTCCGTGCTTGGGCAGATACTTATGATAATGCTAATGGTCGTAGGCGCGTCTCCGTCGTCTACGGGAGGCGGGATAAAGACAACTACAGTCGCTGTGATAGGCATCTCTGTCTGGAATGAGATACACGGCAGCCACGAGTCGACTTTCAGACACAAGAAGATACCTTACAATACAGAGCGGCGCGCGCAGGCGCTGATCGTGGTGTATATCATGACATTTTTCCTGGCGGCTATCGTCTTGAAGTCGATCGAGGATATGAACTTCGGCGCGCTGGTGTTTGAGACCGCGTCGGCGATGGGAACGGTGGGACTTTCCGTGGGAATTACGCCCAAATTCTCAGTTGCTGGTAAAATGATACTAATAGCGCTGATGTTCTGGGGCAGGGTCGGGATACTCTCTTTCTTCGCTTCGCTCATACGGCCGGAGAAAGGTTCTGTCGTGCATTATCCTGAGACTCATATCCCAATAGGATAGACCGGAGGTCAAATATATGAGCGAGAAAAAAACATTTCTTGTCGTCGGACTGGGGCGCTTTGGCGTCTCGCTGTGCGAAAAGCTGACGGAACTTGGCCAGACAGTTATCGGGGCCGATATCGACGCTGTCCCCGTCAACG
>JAUNSQ010000122.1 GCA_030539135.1 Synergistaceae bacterium
GACGCGGTCACAGACTCAGATATCATGGATACGGAGTCTTCCGTGCAGAAGACCGTCGAACAATGTCCGAGCATACCGGGCACTGGGTTGCGAGGGTCTTTAGACGCCAGCAGGAGCATCCTCACCAGCTTATTACCGCTGCACAACTTAGATATTTCATGCTCCGCCGAGGCGAAAGTCCTGCGCGAGGTCGTGATATACAGATCGACGTCCGACTTTTCCGCAGCCGTCAGCAGTATTGGCATCACGTCGTCTACCCATTTGGGAGTTATGGAATAATTTCGGTCATCTCCGCCAATCAGGACGCCCCACGCCTCTTTTCTCTGCGGGGGATAATCTGCGAGCAGTTCGTCCTTACTCTTGGCCAGAATGTCTTTGTATATGGTATTTGGAGCTCCGAGCGTGACTAAGATATTATCGCCGGATTTGTCGTCGTGCTTGGGGACTATCGCCATGTCGAAGGGCTTTGTGCCGAAAACGGACGGGGTCATGACGGCGCAACTTTTTCCGCTAAACTTTTTCGAGAGGGCAAGGCAGTATGGCGCGGCAAAGCTACCAGCCGATAGGAATAAAAGCTGCCGCCTGTCCTTTGCGGCCTCGGCGAGCCGTTTGACGAGCTCCCCAGCTCCGGCGTTCATGAGCCAGCGGTCTATATGATCTGGGGAGGCGAACGGCAGTTTGCAAGCGAGGACTTTTAAGTATTTTATTCTATCGAATTCCGTGAGATGAGGGACTTCCAGTTCAAGACAATCAAGCTGAGCCAGTTCCTCCATCCTGTTTCGAATCCCGCAGCACTGGGCAATATGGCCGCGCGTCCTCTCGTTTAATATGACCAGCAGAGGTATAGACGACATGGGTTTTGCATTATTCAGCGGGGACAAATTGCCCGCTAAATTTCAAAATCCTTGTAGTATGGCTTTACATGTATGTATTGCCTGAGCGTTTACCCAACTTGCAGATTCTCCTTTGGCTTTAATCAGGTTTTAGGGTATCTGAAAGTGCAAAATTGAATCAAGCATATAATAAAATATACATTATCACAGCATTTTTGTATACTACCCGGCGGGTAGTATTTGCATTTTGTCGATTTATTGTTATTTCCTTAAAGGCCACAAATGGCGAAAAACCCGCGAGGCACTATTTTTTGGCTGTTTCTCCAAAAATTACTCAGCTTTCGTGACGAAATTGTCTGCGGCTCCCATATATACGGGTCGTCCTATCGACGAGGCTGAAGCCCCGCTCACCTCGGCGTTATCGCGAACACGCGGACGGGCATTCCAGTAGCACCCTCTATGCGCGGCCACGCGGCTATGAGCAGGGCTCCGGCGGGGGCTACCTTATCGAGGTTATCCAACACCTCTATCTGCAATTTGCCCTTGGCGAGCACATAGCGTTCGCACGCCAAGTCTCCCGCTTTCGCGGCCTCAGCCGACGCGTCGGTGTCGAGGGCCTCATGGCCGTTAGCCGCCGCGTTTCTCTCCTCATATATAAATTTCAGCGCGTCAAGCGACCAGCCGGGGAAGTTCTCGCTCCCGTCCTCCGCCGTGCCCGAGAGCGCGTCCATATCCGGCCAATTTTTGCCCCAGTCGGTGAGCAGCGCTACGAACGCGCCGTCTGGTATTCGCCCATATTTGGCCTCGTATTCTTTGATGTCGTCGGCCGTTACGGCGTAGTGGACGTCACGCGCGACCTTCTCCCTCACGTCTATCACGCAGAGCGGGTACATGAGGCTCTCGGCTCCGTACTTCTCCGAGAGGGCCGCGCCCTTGATGAAGTGTCCGGGAAAATCTATATGCGTGCCGAACTGTCCGGGGAACTTGAACGTCTGTATCAGACATTCGAGCATCTCATTACCCCAGTCGTAGCATACGCGCCCAAGCTCTACAGAGCCGTCGGGTATCCCGCTCCAATATGGGCTGTCTCCGTTCAGAGAATGGGAGAGCTCGACCCACTCATATTCTTTTGATTTCAGCTCGTCAAGCAAGCTCCAAAGTCTATAATCCATCGTCATCCCTCCATGCGGATATGTTGATATGAAAAATTATATCATGACCGCACGCCGAAACGCGCGCGGCGCGGCAGCCGCACGGCACAAAAAAACCCGCGGCGGGCGTAAGCTCGCTGCGGGTCGTGTGATTTTTGCGTGTCGCAGTCAGTTATGCTTCGGAAGCGACATCCTTGACTGCCTGTGTCGGCTCGATAGAGAGGCCGACGCCCATTGTCGAGGCGAGGGATATCCCCTTCACGTAGGTACCCTTGACCGATGACGGACGGGCTTTCACGATGGCGCGGAAGAGCGCCTTTACGTTTGCCTCAAGGTTCTCGGCTGGGAATGACGCTTTGCCTACCGCGTTATGCGTGATGGCTGTCTTATCGACGCGGAATTCCACGCGGCCGGCCTTTATCTCTTTAACAGCATCGGCAACATCGAACGTGACCGTTCCGGTCTTTGCGCTCGGCATAAGTCCGCGTGGCCCGAGGACCTTGCCAAGACGACCGGCTGACTTCATGATGTCCGGTGTGGCGATGACTGCGTCGAAATCCATTCTGCCGCCGGCGATCTCCTGTACGAGTTCATCTCCGCCAACAATATCCGCGCCTGCATCCTGAGCTTCCTTCTGTTTGTCGCCGAGGGCGAGGACGCAGACCTTTTTCGTGTGGCCTGTTCCGAACGGAAGGACTATCGTGCTGCGGACCTGCTGGTCCGCGTGGCGGGGATCTACGCCGAGACGAACGTGGAGCTCGAGGCTCTCGTCAAACTTTGCCGTCGCGTTTTCCTTGACGATGGCGACTGCCTCAGAGATCGTGTACTGTTTCGTGAGATCGACTTTTTCAAGTATTGCCTTGAAGCGTTTACCTTTTCTTGACATTGTTGTTTCCTCCTTGTGGTAGTGTCGGAAGCCGTAAAACTTCCTCCCACGTTCCGAAGCGGGCTTCGGAACTTTCTAAAATCAAAGTCTCGCAGAGCGAACAGCCCTACTTCGTGACCTCGATACCCATTGAACGCGCTGTCCCCTCGATCATCTGCATAGCCGCTTCAACGTCGTTGGCGTTGAGGTCGGGCATCTTGAGCGTGGCGATCTCCTGGACCTGTTTCTTCGTTATCCTGCCTACCTTGTCCTTGTTTGGGACTGCGGAACCCTTCTCTTTGCCGGCCGCCTTCTTGATGAGGATGCTTGCCGGAGGGGTCTTGAGGACGAATGTAAAGCTGCGGTCCGCATATACTGTGATGAGGACCGGGATGATCATTCCGACCTGGTCTGCCGTCTTAGCGTTGAACGCCTTGACGAACTCCATGATGTTGATTCCGCGCTGACCGAGCGCCGGTCCGATAGGGGGAGCCGGTGTCGCTTTTCCTGCGGGAAGCTGTAGCTTGAGCTCCCCAATTACTTTCTTTGCCATTAGTGCGTAAACCTCCTTAGGTTTAAGAGGCGCCGACGATAACGCGCCGGGCCCCGAGAGTTCATTATTGTGCTGTCAAAGTACAATATAAATATAAATCACCTGCGAATACTGCGGGGCGCTGCCAATTAGACTTTCTCGAGCTCTTCGTAGTTGGCCTCGACGACCGTCTCGCGGCCGAAGACCGTAACGCTGAACTTTACCTTGCCTTTATCGAGGTCGATGCCTGTAACGGGGCCTGCCTGACCTGCAAACGGCCCGCTCTTTACCTGTATCATGTCTCCTATGGCGAAATCTACTTCCACCTTAGGCTTGGCTTCCTTACCGAGCTTGTTCATAATCTCTTCTACTTCTTTTGGCGAAAGCGGGATCGGGTGGTTGCCGGAGCCTACGAAACCCGTGACCCCGGGGGTGTGTCTGACTACGTACCAAGACTGGTCTTCGAGTATCATCTCGACCAGCACATAACTCGGGAATATCTTGCTGTAACGCTGCGTGGTCTTGCCGTCCTTGACGGTTATCTTCTCCACAAGCGGCACTATCACATTGAAGATCCTGTCTTCCATGTGCATAGTGGCGATCCTCTGTTCGAGGTTCACCTTCACCTTATTTTCATATCCAGAATATGTCTGCGCTACGTACCAGCGGCGTTCTTGTGAACTTCCAAATATTTCGCTCATGCCAGTAAGAGGGCCGTGGCCCCCTTCACCTCCAGCTTACAGTCGAGTCCGATCATCTTCGTGCGGGAAGCGATTAGAGTATCTTGGAGAATATTCCGGTAAGAAGCAGATCTACCAGCCCGAGATACGCCGCAAAGATAAACGTAACGACGATGACCACCAGCGTGGAATACCACAGCTGCTGTTTCGTCGGCCACGTGACCTTTTTAAGTTCGGCTTTTGACTCCCGGATGTAGTCGAGGACTTTTTCCATTAACCCCGACCTCCTCACTCTTCGACTTTTATTATTATTGTTGCTTAAAGAACAAAAATGGCAGGCCTGGAAGGATTCGAACCCTCAACCCCCGCATTTGGAGTGCGGTGCTCTAACCAGTTCGAGCTACAGACCTGCGTGCAGTGGATATTTTACCCTACTTGCACTCCTTGTGCAAGGTGTGCTTGTCACAGAACTTGCAGTACTTCTTCTTCTCGAGCTTTTTTGTTGCTTTCTTCTTGTTGACAAGCGTCACATAATTGCGGCGTTTGCATTCTGTGCATTGAAGACCGACTATGTCTGCCATTTTACTTCACTCCAAAAAATTATGATCTAAAGGGCGGTCGCGAAGGCAGCCGCCCCCTGATATCCGTATCTTAATCGATGATCTCGGTGACGACGCCGGCTCCGACTGTACGCCCGCCTTCAC
>JAUNSQ010000008.1:0-3327 GCA_030539135.1 Synergistaceae bacterium
GTGACGATGTATGCCACAGAGGGGAGCCCCTTCCATGGAATGATATGCGCGATGAGCACTCCGCCCGCTATGATCCCTAGGAGTACAAGCATGCCTGGAATAGCCGCTACGAAAGCGCTCGTTGCCGTTGCTACCCCTTCTGTGAAAAGGAGGTTAAGCCCTTTATTTGCGCCTACCCAGTTGCCTACGAGTATTTGAGCTCCGCAGATAAGAAGGAACAGTGACATTTGACGATAATTCATTATAACGCCCCCCTAATCTTTCTTAGTACTGTAAGGATTTTCGCTGCTTGCCGTCGGGACGCTCGGAGCATCGTTTACGCCCATGAGGCGAACGAGCTTATTGGCAAGCGGCAGGCTGAGGAACACGCACATATAGACGCCGTCAAGCCCAGAGAGCATGTTGCTTGCCGCGGCGAGTGCTGTAAGCTCATCTTTGACCGCAGGGTACATTTCAAGTAGAGGCGCGAGCGCGGCCGTCATCATTCCGGCGCTTCCCGTGCCGGTCGCCATCGCGAGGGCCTGTGGGCTGAAGAATGGAACCGTTGACGCTATAAAAGACGCGAGAAGGCTGCAGAAGAGCGCGCCGAAGACCGTGCCTGTTACATAGACGCCCATGACTCCGCGTCCTTCCGGTGTGTCAAGGCCGTATTTTTCACCGATGATAGCGATATTCGGCTCACGCGCGTTTGAAAACGCCGCTCCGACAGCTTCACGGCGAAGTCCAAGCATTACAGCGAGAGGCACTCCGAGGAATACTGTGCCGATGTTCCCGAATTCCTGAAGAATGAGGGCCGGTCCAACCGCTATTACCTTCCAGAAGCTGGGACCGACAAGCGTGCCGTAACGCGCCATAAGGAAGAAGAACGTGACGCCGACGAGCGATGAAGCCTGAAACATTTCGTCCTTATCGAGGAGCTTGAGCTGCGGAAGTCCGCAGAGAGCTCCAAAGATAAACGAGTAAAGCAATGGGACCAGTACGAGCATACCAGGTCCGACTTGGAACTTCTTTGCTCCGATGAGTTCCGCTATGACCGTTAGGACAAGAGCGAGAAAGTGGAGCTTCCAGTTGCGCAATGCCTTTTCAACAATACCCAATAAAAAGACCTCCTTAAAATATTATGAGATGAAGTAGCTTCTATATTTCAGAGAAGAACCTGCGATCCATGGCCGCGAGGTATTCTTCTTTAGTATAGACAGGTTTGAAATCGTCTATTATTCTCTTTGCCTCTGCCGCGTTGTCTGCGAGAAGGTCGACGAGTGACATCAATATGGCCTTTGCCGATGTGAGGACTGCCGCCTCGAAGTCCAGCACCTTGAAATCCTGCGAGTGCAGAGCTCCAGTGACGCCGCCCGCGAATGGGTGTATTGCCGGCATTATGTGCATCACGTCCCCCATATCAGTCGACGCCGCGAAATTGATGCCCCTTGCTACATTATCAGGCCCGACAAGCTGCGCTGCGTTAGCGGCAAATACCTCGTTTAGTCCCTTTGACACGTTCAGCGGCATATCGCCTGGAATGCTGGCCACAAAACACTCCGCGCCAAGCGCGGTTGCTCCAGCCCTGAACGCGTTGATGACCTTGTCAAAAGTCTCGTCTATGCGTTCAGCCTTGCCCGCGCGGACGTAACCTTCAAGGCGCACATCGTCGGGGACGCTGTTTACGGAATCCCCGCCCTTTGTGATTATAAAGTGGACGCGGACATGGTCTTCGTCGCGGAAGGTCTCGCGCAGCGCGTTTACTGCGTTTATCCCTGCCACTGCCGCGTAGAGGGCGTTGACGCCCTTATGCGGAGCCGCCGCCGCGTGAGCTTGACGACCTTTGTAGTTTAGCATAAACGTGCGGAAACCATTACCAGTATCAGGAATGGAGAATTCTGGATGGTCCAGCCCTTCTCCTGCGTGTATCATCATAGCCATGTCGACGTTGTCAAACTCGCCGAGACGGATAAACTCAGGTTTGCCGCAGAAATAATATATCTCGCCGTTGTCGCGCATTTCTTTTCTGTGTGTTATCTCGATAAATTCCTCGGCTGGCGTTCCCATCAGCGACACGGAGCCGGAAAGCTCACTCATAAGGCCGGTCTTTGCAAGGGCTGCTGCGACAGCTAAGACTATTGAGGTCTGAAGGTTGTGCCCGCAGCTGTGAGATGCGCCCGTTATTGGGTCGGCCTGCGGGTGAGCGCGGCAGGTGACGCCGTCAAGCTCTCCGAGAACCGCGATGCGCGGGCCCTGTTTGCCGCTTTCTATATCAGTGCGCAGCCCTGTGACCGCGATATTTTTGCGGACAGACAGCCCAAGTTTTTCAAGTTCCTCCGCAAGCCGCGCCGACGTGCGTTTCTCTGCGAAGCCAAGCTCGGGGTGCACCGCGATATCGTCCGCGTAAGCCTTGATATCCTGCGCCGAAGCATCGACGGCGGAGCACAGTTGTTTTTTGATCTCGTCCTTATCCAATTAAACGACCCCCGTAAAAATCAGATTTCCGCTTTGAGCGGTCTGGCAAAAAGTTCCTCTAATATCTTATCAGGCGACTGGCCTTCGTATAGTATGCGGTAAACGCCGTCGGCCAAAGGCATATCGACCGCGAATTTCTTGCTGTTCTCAACGACGGCGCGCGCGGTGAACGCGCCTTCTGCCACCTGTCCAAGTTCCGCGGCCGCTTCTTCGAGAGATTTGCCCGCACCGACTGCGAGCCCAAGGCGGAAGTTGCGCGACAGCGTGCTGTTGCATGTGAGCACAAGGTCGCCTACTCCGGCGAGCCCTGACAGCGTGAGCGGCGACGCCCCCATCTTCTGGCCGAAGCGCATTATCTCGGCGAGCCCGCGGCACGTTAGAGCGGCCTGAGCGTTGTTGCCGAGGTCCATAGCCTTACAAATGCCGGCAGCCACTGCGTAGATATTCTTCGTTGAGCCACCGACCTCAAGGCCTACGATGTCCGCAGACGTGTATATCCTGAAGTTGTTTCCGCTGATTATCCTCTGCCAGTTCTCTGCCTCTCCCTCGACGTTCGAGGCGATGGAGACGACAGTCGGCTTCCCTGCGAGGACTTCGGCGGCGAAGCTTGGGCCGGATAGCACGGAATACTTGTAATCGGGTATTATTTCTCTGTGTATTTCATGGAGGAGGCAGCCGGTAGATATCTCTATGCCCTTAGCGAGGTTCAGCATGTGGGCGGGATCCCTCTTAGCCTCCGCGATCTTTTCACAGACTTCCCTCTCAAACTGTGTTGGGATCGCCATGATAAGATAGTCGGAAAAGTCCAGAGCCTCGCGGATATCGACAGTGCAACGTATCTTTTCGTCGAGCTCTGTCTCTTGGAAGCAGAAA
>JAUNSQ010000008.1:3344-7143 GCA_030539135.1 Synergistaceae bacterium
TGTATAGTTGATAGCGTCGGATTGTTCCGCATCTATTGTCCACATAAGGACTGAGTTCCCCAGTCTGGCAAGGTGCGATGACATCGCTGTGCCGAAGCTCCCTGCGCCGAGAACGGTAATGTCCATAAAAGATGCCTCCGATCAAAGAATATAAATTACGATTTATACATTATAGCCTTTAGCAGTGTATAATACCACATTATTGAAACATTTTGTTGTTATGGGGTGATGACGGGTGCCGCATAAAATAGTTTTGTCCGCGATGATAGCCGCGCTGTACGCCGGAGTAACGCTGCTCCTGCAGCCGTTGTCTTTTGGCCCGATGCAGTTCCGTATCGCGGAAGCTCTGACGCTCCTCCCGTTTTATATCCCAGAGGCTATTCCCGGATTGCTTGTAGGGTGCGCCCTGTCAAATATGCTTGGCGGGCTTGGCCCTGTCGATATCGTCCTTGGAAGCGCCGCGACCTTCGCGGCCGCGTGGCTAACATACAAGATGCCCAACCTGTGGTTTGCGGCCCTCCCTCCGGTCGTTGTGAATGCGGTCGTCGTTGGGGGCTATCTCTCGTTCTTATCCGATATCCCGATATATCTCTCAGTCGCGTACTTGGCCGCGAGCCAGACCGCAGTATGCTTCGGGCTTGGTGTCCCGTTCTGCAAAATGCTAGACCGCGTGAAATTTTTTGAGACTATCGCAAAGTCCGCCGTCCCTAAAAAATAAATCATATTCTGCAAGAAATTATTCAAATGATATATAATAGTTAAAAATATTCATAACAAATGGAGAAATCATCATGAAAAAAAGATACGCGTACTTTCTTTCATCAGCCATTATAATTACGGCTCTTTTCTCTTTTGCCGCTCCTTGGGCGTCGTTTGCGGACGAAAAAGTCGGCGAGGTGACGTCCGCCGTCCCCAAATCATGGGCGATGCGCGGAGGCAAACAGACGCCGCTCCAGTCAAAATCAGAGGTGCAGCTGAAAGACTCGCTCGCGACGGACGCGAAAGGAAAGCTGGAGGTCAAACTTCTGGACGGGACGGTTATAGCTCTCGGAGTCTCTTCCGAGGCCAATGTGTTCGAATTCATAATGACGGACACCAAGAACAGCTTTAAGGCAAACATAGCGAAGGGGGTCGCTCGCGTCGTCACAGGCGACCTCGTCAAACGCAACCCAAACGGATTTAAGATAACGACGCCAAGGTCGACAGTCGGCATACGCGGGACGGAAGTCGTCATCATGATCCAAGGTGAAGATGAGATACTTTCGGTAAGACAGATAGGGCCGGGCTCGCATGTATCGATCGTAGACAGACTTAACGGCAACAGGATGAGGATCGAAAGGCCGGGACAGTCTGTCGTATCGCCTAAGAACGCCCCTGCGAGAGTCGTTACCAACGATCAGAAGATGCAGCAGCTTATCGATGACGTGGCGACCGACACCTCTGCGGCTGCGCCGCCGAAGGTTCCGATACCCGTAAAAGAAGTGATCAAGGCTGCGGACAAAGTCGACAGTGGCAAACAGTCGACGCCCGACGCGAAGCAGGGCGACAGCGGAAACGCTCCCACCGTACAGCAGCAGAAGAAGAATCCGCTTGGCAAAGAGAACTCTACGCCAAGCAGCAAGAACGATAACCGCAGCGACCCGGGGAAGACACAGAAATCCACGTCGCCCAAGCCGCAGGAACGCTGCAACTAACAAACGTTCAACGATAATAGAAATGAAGCTGGGGCCGCATACGCGGCCCCAGCGTTTTGTATGTTGGCATGTCGGCGAAATTAGTCTGCTGCGTGAGGTGGTTTAGAAATAGATCGACGTGCGGAAGCGCAGAGTGCGTTCCTTCTCCATATTGGCGTCTTCGTTATACTTGTGGTAGAAATAGGCGAGGCTGAATGAGATGTTGTCGTTCATCTTGTATTCAAGCCCGGCTGATATCTCGTCCATCTCAGGGCAGATATGTTCGATGTTGCCAAACTCGTTCAGTATGGGGTAGTTGCTGAACTTATACTTTGCGTAATAGAGCCAGCTCGACCATCTTTTGCTCCATACCTGATTGAGTCCAATTCGGAATATCTCAAGGTCTCCGCCGATGTTGTTTGACGAGAAGAAATCTCTCTGGTCGTGGTCGGAGAGCATCAGCGACTCGGAGCCGGAAGTCATGACAAAATTTTTGTCTATCTTGTTGTATTCGACCCACAGGCTTGTATATTTCAGCAGCCTCTGTTTGACATCCAATAGGACGCGCCACGCCGAGGGGCGTTCATCCGGTGCATACGTCTCGGCCGCGCTGTATCCAGCGAACTGCGTGTAATACGCTCCGCGCAGCCCGATGTTTGGCGTGATCTCATATTTTGGGGCTACCCATATCGTTGTGAGCGAATCGAGCGTCGTCGTTTCGTTATCAACGTTCTTGTGGTCAAATCCAATGTTCAGCGCGAGTTTCTCGTTGAACTGCAGCGCGACGAGCGCGGAGACGCCCATCGAGTCGTCGCTGGTCGCGAACCTGTCCCTTCCGTACGCGTAGGCGCTGAAATATCCAAGGTTGAAACTTTTGCTGACGGCGATAGCGTCTTTGTTTATGTCCGTCAGCCACGCGCCCTGAGAATACTCTCCGAAGCGTCCTGTCGAATAGACCATGTCGCTCGTCTCATAATCCACGGAGAAGAGCCCGACCCTCATTCGCCAGTCCGAGCCAAGTCCGAAATCAGCGTAGACCTTCGAGAAGTACGAGCTGTATTCGACCTCGTTTATCTTGTATGTCTTGTCGTCGCGCTGACGGTAGTTGTCCATCTGGGCGTAGAAATAATTGTCGCCCTTCTCGCCGAAACTGCGCATAATGTTCAACCGGAAGCGCGCCAGCTTGAATTTGTTGGCGGGGTCGCCCGCGTCGCCGTCCATAAAGTTCGCGTCGAAGTTGACGCTCCCGCTGAGGCTCCATCCGCCGAGGCGTTCTTCGATTTTCGCGAGCCGCCTGTCCGTCTTGTCTAGCGTAACGCCCAGCGCGTCGAGCTCCTCGCTCAGTTCCGCCGTCATGTTCTGTATCATCTTTAGCTGCGCTTGTGTTGCGTGTTTAAGGTCCGCCTTTGCGAGCGAACGCGCGAGAGCGGACGCCATCTCATAGCGCGTGATGAGATGCCTGCCTTTGAACAGTTCTCCATAGCCGGTCATTATGCCCTGCGACGCCAGCATGTTCGCCGCGTCGTATGCCCAATGCCCCGCGGGTATGTCCGAGAACGGATTTGCCTGCGCGGCGGAGGAGAAAGACAAAGCGAGCGACATGACGCTTGCGGCTATAAGGATGAGCGACAGCGTACGGATGTCTTTTCTCATAACTATCTCTTCCGTTTAAAGCAGAACGCGGCAAGCCCTGCTAACAGTGTGAGGAGCATTCCGCATGAGCCGAACGAGTTGCAGCCGCCTCCGCCGTCTACCGCGCCTGATGTGGAGGATGCTTTGCGATAGTTTGCCCAGAGCGGGTCGTATATCGAATTGTTATGCGCTCCGTCTCCGACTACGAGGTTCCCGTCAATTATCTGAGGTTTTGAATCATCGTCGGCTACGAAGAATTTAAGTTTTATACTTATGCCGTCCCCTCCGTCGCGCTGTGAGAGCTCAAGTATCTTTGAGCGCAGCGCGTCGGACGCCGATATCGTCCCTGGTACGAGCGAGCGGCAGCCTAATGATGCGCCCTCGAGTATCTCCTTCTGTATCACGAGCGTAGTGAACAGGTCGTCTATGTAAACGTCCGGCGACGCGATCACCGCGTCTATGTCGAGACGTTTCCCCGTCCTTGCCTCTATCAT
>JAUNSQ010000008.1:7153-21752 GCA_030539135.1 Synergistaceae bacterium
CGAGAGGTTCGGTTTTGACAGAGGCATCGTAATAGTCACAGGGAGCAACGCGATCTTGCCTGATGAAACTAGTTTTGTAGTATCAAGCTTGAATGACGAACCGTCATAATCGAATGTCAGCGTTCAAGTGGGAGCCTCGGCTATTCGCACGGACTGTACAGTCAGAGTTGTGTCTTTCGTTATGTTTTTTATCGTCTCGTACTTGCTGGCGCTTACGGCCCCGAGGTCCTCGATGCCGAATTTGATCGCCACGTCGCCGATGTCCTCTTCGAGCTTTTTCTCGCTCTCTTTATCGACGGAAACCGTCTGGCCCTTAGAGACCGTTATCGTGCATATCGCTTCTTCCAGTATGCCGGGTGCGGATACTTTGATCTCAGTGGCCCCTTCTTTAAGCGCCGTGATCGTGACAGTTGAGCCTGTCGTCCTGTCGATACTGATCACGTCCGGATACTGGATATCCCAATGCGCCGACGCCGCCAAAGAACTGTCGGGAGACGTAATTGCCGTTATCTGCGCCGTTTTGCCAACGACCATCGAAAGCGACGGAGGCGACAGCGTAATTACGTTCGCCGGCGCGTATTCGTATGAGCCGATGTCATATCCCAAACCCCACGGTCTGCCGACGCCGCGCTGATCAACGTTCGGCGCGCCATCAGACGTCGCCGTGTCTCTTGCTGAGCTTCCAGGGCCTGTCCCGAAGATATAATAGTCCCGAGCGTCAAAAGCTACGTTAAGGTTTTTATCCAAGGGTATGAGATTTGGGGGTGTCGTTATGATATGAGTTGTTCCAGTCCCGCCAGCGTAGCTACGTTCAACCACGCAGTGTTTGACTGTTGCTTGGGAATCCACATTGTTGGAACTCCAGTTTGAGATATCAGTAAAATCATTGCCGTAGAAGATGGAATTTGTGATGTTTGCAATAAACACACCGTCTGAATCTTTGTGGAATATCCCACTGCCGCCGTTCGACGAGTCGTGGGCGCAGTTTTTCGTGAATGTGCAGTTCATTACTGAGAGGTTCCCCTCGTTGTTGTATATTCCGCCGCCTTGAAATGCGATACTGATGGCAAACGTGCTGTTTGTCACGGACAGGGTGCAGTTGCCAGAGTTGTATATAGCGCCTCCGTTGCCCGTTGCAGTATTGACGGCGAAAGCGCATTTGTCTACGGACAAGACAGTGGGGGCATCGCTCATGTCGGTTTTGATGCAGCCTCCATCGGGCGCGCTGTTATTTTTAAAGATACAGTTGCGTATCTCGGCTGTTGAGTCTTTTACGGATACCCCGCCGTTGTCGCCGCTCGTTATAGTAAATCCGTCAAGCGTAGCGTATGCGGCTGTGTTTATTTTGACGATAGACACGTTTTGCGAAGCTCCCTGCAGTATCGTTTCATTCGCTATAGGATTGCGGTCTGCGCTTGACGTTTCATTGCCAGTGAACCCGCCGTAGACAGAGACACCGCCTGGTATATTATATGAATAGTTTTCTTTGATAGTCGGGATGTAAGTTCCCTTTGCGACCCAGACTTCACCGCCCGGTGTGCCTCCAGCGGAAGCGTTAGTGATCGCGGTTTGGAGGTCGGCGGCTGGAAATGCCGTAGCCCAAGACCTGCCGTCTGGCGCCGCCGCAGTCGACGTTCCTCCATTTTGTGTAACATAATATATCAGAGTCGTGCCCGAATCCGCATGAGATGTGAACGCGCATATCGTGCATATAAGCATGAATATGAGGATAGAGAAGAGCGTATCGTTGTGTTTTGATAACGTTTTTTTTATCATGACTATACCCCCAATATAAACTTCATATATAATACAATAAATATATGAAGTCAGCAATTGTACGGAGGTAAATTTATGGGTGTCAAGAACGCCACCATGTCTCAAAGGCTGAAACAGTTCATGTGGTGCGTCCTGCCGGGCGTCGCGGCCACCGTACTCGTCCTGTGGGTGTTCTCCTCCCAGCCGGATCTTATCAAGCGTTTTGACCTGAGGATATACGATAAATTCCTTGAGCGCACGTCGGGCGGCGAGCCGTCGGACGTCCCCATACTCATAGACATCGACGAAAAGAGCCTCCAGCGTTACGGCCAATGGCCGTGGTCGCGTTACCGCGCAGCGCAGCTTCTCGCGAAACTATATGGGAACGGCGTTGCGGCGATAGGCGTCGATATCCTTATGTCCGAGCCCGACCGTACGTCTCCGTCGCTCGTCATCGACCAGATAAAAAAAGATTTTAACGTAGATATCAAGCATACTGTCTTTCCAAAAGATCTGCTCGACAACGATTTGATGTTCGCTAACGTCCTTGGCCAGATATCAGCAGTCATGAGCTCTTTCATATCGAACAGCTCGTCGGACATTCCGGCGTCTCCCGTTCCCAGTCTGCGGCTGAGCGAGATACGCGCGTCGGGCGCGCCGTCGCTTATCGAATGCGTGCCAAATGGCTTAGGGCTTACAATGCCCCTGCCCGTCCTCTCGAAGGCCGCGCGCGGCGTAGGGTTCATGAACGCGGAGGGGGATATCGACGGCTTGTTCCGCAGGCTTCCGCTCTTCATGTCCTACGATGGCAAACTTATTCCCAGCCTCGCGCTCGCGACGCTTTCGCTCGCGGCGGGCGGCGGGAGCAAGGCTTCGCAACTGATGGTGAAGATGGACGTCGACGGGCCGTCGTCGGTCAAATTCTCCGATATCACGATACCAATGTCCCATGAGGGCAGCCTGCCCGTGATGTTCCGCAGAAGGGCGGACGGAGCGGGGACGGATATATATCCCAGATACAGCGCGTGCGACGTTATCGAGGGTCGAGTTGGCCCGGACTTGCTGAACGGCAAGATAGCGTTCGTCGGTTCTACGGTAGCGGGGCTCAAGGACCTTCGTCCCACGCCGTTCGATAACGCATATCCCGGGCTGGAACTCCACGCGGCGCTAGTTGATACTATCCTTTCCGGGCGCTTCTTAACAGTCCCGCAATGGCTGCCCGGCGCGGAATTCCTCATCACCCTCGCAGTTGGAATATTCGCCATGCTGCTCTTCGGTTTGGCTCCTCCCGTGATATATGTGTCGCTCTCTATCGCCGCGGCGTTCGCCGTCTGGCAGGGGACGCTTTGGCAGTTTACAAATAAAGGGATGTTTTTTTCGCCAACTTACCCGTTCCTCGCGCTCGCGCTCAACGGATTTTTCATCACAGGGATGCGCTTCTGGCTGGAGGATAAGAGCAAGAGAGTGTTGAAGAAGGCTTTCTCAAATTATGTATCGCCGGAGGTTGTCTCGCAGATAATGGCGAAGGGGAGCGCGGCGAGCCTTCAAGGGGAGCAGCGCGATATAACGATAATCTTCACAGACATAAGAGGATTCACGTCGCTCACCGAGAAACTCCAGCCGACACAGGTCGTCGAATTGCTTGGACGTTACTTTACGCCTATGACGGCGATAGTCCGAGAGTCGGGCGGAACGCTCGATAAATTTGTCGGCGACGCAATGATGGCATTTTGGAACGCGCCTATCGACGTGCCGGAGCATCCGCGCCGTGCTGTGCAGGCATTGCTTGATATGCATACAAAGCTCGACGAGTTGAACGTTTCGCTCGAAGCGGACATGGGCGTCAGGCTCGCGATGGGCGGCGGAATACACACGGGGCAGGCCCATGTCGGCAACATGGGCACGGAAGACCTCATGGATTACACGGCGATCGGCGACACGGTCAACACCGCGTCGCGCGTCGAGGGCATGTGCTCTAAATACGGCTCCGGCGCGGTAGTGAGCGGAGAGACGAGGGCGCTGTGCGCGGACGACTTCGCGTGGCAGAGGATAGACACCGTTCGCGTAAAGGGAAGAACGCAGGGCGTAGAGCTGTGGCAGCCGATGACGTTCGACGAGGCCGCAGCGAGGAAGGACGAGCTGGAGCTGTGGGCGGAGGCTTTCGCCCATTATGAAAAGGGAGAATTCTCGGAAGCGCGTAAAATTTGCGCGCAGCTCGCGGAAAAATTTGATAAAATCAAGCTGTATAAAATTTTTGAGGAACGGTGCGCGGAGCTAATGGAGAACGCCCCGGAAAACTGGGACGGAATACTTAAATACGACACAAAATAGCGTTGAAGGCGGTGACAAAAGATGCGGCATGTAATGACCGATTATGAAGTCCTCCATAAAATACTTGAGTTCTCGCGTTTTATCACGCAGTTCGAGGACATCAACTCCGTTATGGATCTGACCCTGACGAATGTGCGTGAGCTTACGAACGCCGACGCCGGGACTTTCTACCTCGTTGAGGACGACTTTCTGCGTTTCGCTTACGTCCAGAACGACACGCTGTTCTCGAAAAAAAGTTCCAACAAGCAGCTTTACACGAACAGCCTTATCCCAATCAACGACAAGTCGATAGCCGGGTATGTGGCGCACACGAAAAGTCTCTTGAACATCGAAGACGTCGAGACCCTTTCGCCGGAGCTGCCGTTCAAGTTCAACCGCAGCTACGATAAATCCTCTGGATATCACACGGTCTCTATTCTCTGCCTCCCTATAATGGGGATAGGGAACAAAGTGTTCGCTGTGCTCCAGCTCATCAACTGCAAAGACGCGGACGGCAACGTCGTCGCGTTCTCGGACACCGCGCAGCTCAACGCTGAGATATTTTCGGCGCAGGCGCTCCCCGCGCTTATGCGAGCGGTCGGCACGATACGGCTGATAGAACGCATGAACGACATGGCGAGGCTCCACGACCCGATGGAGACTGGCGGCCACGTCCAGAGAGTGGGCGCGTACAGCACTGAAATTTACACGTCGTGGGCTCATTCAAAGGGTATATCTGACGAAGTCATAAGGTCCACGCGCGACAGCCTTCGCCTTGCTGCGATGCTCCACGATATAGGGAAGATCGCCGTGCCGGAGCGAGTGCTAAAGAAGCCGGGCCGCGTTACGGACGAGGAATTTGAGATAATCAAAAAGCACTGCTCGCAGGGGGCCTCCGTTTACGGCGAGGCCGACACGTCGATAGAGAAGATGGCTTACGATATCACGCTCAACCACCATCAGAATTGGGACGGAAGCGGATATACGGGCGACGAAAGGTATCCTGTTCTGAAGGGCGAAGATATACCGATATACGCGAGGATAGTCTCGGTCGCCGACGTCTTTGACGCGCTTGTGTCGCCGCGCTGCTATAAAGACCCATGGCCTCTCGACAAGGCTTTTGAAGAGATAGAACGCTGCTCGGGGAAGAAATTTGACCCGGAGGTCGTCGCCGCGACGATGTCTATCAAAGATACTTTGACCGCGATACACGGGCGCTTCCCGGATCCTGAGCACGAAACGGCGGCAATGTAACGGAGAGGATAAACATGAAATATTTTATAAGCGATATACACTTCTTTGACGCTGGGATAATCGAATACTGCGACAGACCGTTCGCGTCTGTCGGCGAGATGAACGACGCTCTTGTCGAGAAGTTTAACGCCAAGGTCGACGGCAAGGGCGAGATATATGTGCTTGGGGACATCATGGGGATGAACTGCGCATTTGATAAACGCGGCGAGTGCTCCGCGCTCCTTGAGAGGATGGGGATAAGAAACCCAGCTACGCCGTTCCATCTCATATTGGGGAACCATGACATATACCCGGAGGCCGATTATATCGCGATGGGATTTGTCTCGGCGGATAAGATAACGCGCGTCAAAATCGGAGACATGACGGCAATGTTGACGCACGACCCCTGCATGATACAGCCGAAGAACACGCTCGCGATATGCGGGCACATCCACACGCTGTTTAAGGAGATATACAACGAAGAGCGCAACACACTCACGATAAACGTTAGCGTGGAGGAACGAAAATATGAACCAGTCTCCGAGGCTGAGATACTGAAAATAATCGGCGGTACGAAATACGCGATATAGAAAAAGCGGAGCAAAGCTCCGCTTTTTCTTATCCGCCGCTGATGTTGTGTATTACCTGGACGTTCGCCCCGTCGGGTATCGTCTTTGTCGCGTAGTATTCTTTATCCACCACGCTGTCGTCTATCCACACGGCTATCATCTTGAACGTGAACTTCTCCCGCGCAAGGAGCTGCGCCACGGTGAGCCCATCGTTCCATTGAGTCTCCACTCCGTTTACGGTTATCATCAGGCCTCGAATTCGTCCTCGGGCTTCAGATGTTTCTTGAGCAGCTCAACTACGTCTGGGTAATCGATGCCAAGACGCTTGACGGTCTCCATCGTTGGGATGCCGTTCTTGTTCCAGCCGCGGCGTTTGTAGACAGCCATCTTAAGGTCTTCCCACTGTTTTCTGCGGTTCTGCTGGAGCGCAGCTATCTTTTCTTTTACTGAAAGCCCACTGATATCGACGCCAAACTCTTTGAGCTTCTCGTCGAAGTATTCCGGGCGTGAGTTCCATTCGTCTTCCCACACCGGGCCGAGCGCGCGGTCGGGTATCTCGTGGTACGCCGACGTGCCGCGCCCCATGCGGAGGTTGAATATACGCTCGAAGTTGTAGACCTTCTCGGACTGGAGGATAAGCCCGTCCGGCGTTAGCGGCCGCCCTGTGATGGCGGTGTATATGTCTATATAATTTTTGAAGTGCTCTGGGACTTTCGCGGCCTCGATGCCTTTGTACTTTAGACCGTTGTCCGCGGGCTCGATGTCGTTCCACGGAAGTTTGCAGAGCCCCTGGAGCGAGAACCACAGCCTCAGGCATGGGAAGAAGAATAGAGCTTCTGCTTTGTCTTTGTATGTTGGAAGCTGTTTGTTGACCATGTCCATGAAGATGAGCCACGCTTCGTCGTGCTGCGGGCCTTTGAGCGTGAGGAAATACCCGCCCCACTGAGCGATGGACTCCTGGCAGCGGTACTCTGACACCTCAAGCCCCTGGCCTTCCATGCCTATCTTCTTCATCGTGGCGAGGTCGGCTCCGTAATGTTCCGCGAAATATTCCCTTGCCTCGGCGATGCCCTTTCCGCACGCTATGGCGAAATCGTCCGCGCCGCTGGCTACCCTGTGGATGAGTTCCATTATGTCCTTTTTATTGCCAAAGTTCAGCTCAAGCCCGTGGGTGTCCTCTTTGTTGATGAGCCCCAGCTCGTAGCATTCGCATACGAACGCTCCGCCGGTGCCTATTGTTATCGTGTCCAGCCCGTAATGGTCGGCATAGAAGTTAGCCTCGACCGTCCACAGCGGGTCGAATATCCCAAGTGTCGAGCCGAGCGAGGCCGCCGTCTCATACTCAGGGCCGTCGACAACTACCTCTTTGCCCTTCCACGGGCCGGTCTGCAGCGGGAAATGGTCGACAGCTTTCGCGCAGGCCAAGGAGCAGCCATACCAGCATCCGTCAGCCATGCCCTGCGTAAATAATTTCTGGTAAGCGTGTGAGCTGATATTGTCGATGTCTTTGTGATGTCCAAACTTGTAGTTGTCTACCGGCAGGAGCTCATAGTCGTTCATTATTTCGGTGAGGTGGGCCGTGCCGACGGAGCGCATCTTGCACTGTTTGTCGTCGTTGTCGTGTATGCGTTTGTGTAGGCTTACGCCAATCTTCTGTATTGTGTCGAGGTCCGCCACGTCGTTCTCGTTGCCAGTGAAGTGCGTGCGCTTCACAACGAGGGCGATAACATTCTTATCAAACAGCACCGTGCCGCCGCCACCGCGCCCCGCCTGTTTCAGTCTGGCCGCCTTGCGGCGCGTGTCGTAGAAGCTGAAATTGAGCCCGGCGCAGTATGTCGTCCTCGCGGCGATACCGGAGGAGACTACGGAAATCGTATGTTTGTCCGCGCCGTTATTCGAGAAGTATTCGTGAAGCTCTTCGGAGACATAGTACGCGTTGATATCCTCAAGCGTGGATTCGAATATCTGCACCTTGAAATTATCGCCGTCGATGAAAACTACGACCGGCCTGTCGGCTTTGCCCTGGAGCTCCAGCGCGTCAAACCCGGAGAACTTCAGGAACGGCGCGAAGTATCCGCCGGCGTTGCTGTTGTATGTCTGCTTTGTGGCCGGGGAGAGGAATACGGTGTAGCATTTTCCGGCTCCGGGATACTGTGTTATCCCGCAGAACGGGCCTCCCGCGATGACGATCTCATTCTCGGGGTCGTTCCATTTCGTGCCGTCTTTGACGGCGTTCCACAAGAGCCGCAGTCCAAATCCGCGGCCTCCCGTGAATTTTTCTATCATGTCCTCGGAGACAGGGCGTTTCTCAAAAGAATACTTGCCGTCCTTATTCCCCAGTCCAATGTATAATGTCTCTTTTGAATAGCCCCTGTGTATCTTGGTGGGCTCATACGTCCATTCCGTGAGAAGTTTCATTGGCTTCATCTCCATAGCGGCAGCCTCCTATCCTTTGACTTCCACAAGGGTAAGTGCGCCGGTAGGACATTTCTTCGCGCAGATACCGCAGGCGATACATTTGAAGGGCTCAGTCTGTTTTTCAGCGTTGAAAAATATGCTCGCGGAGGGGCAGAAGCCCACACACATGAGACATGCGACGCATTTGTCCTTGCGAATTTGTACGACGCCGTTTGCGTCGCGTTCGAGGGCCTGCGTTGGACAGACCGCCATGCAGGCGCCGCACTGAGAGCAGATGTTGAAGTGCGGGAGTCCCGTAACTGTTTCGACCTTGACCCTTGAAAGGTCAACGGAATCTTCTTTGAACCACGCCGACGAACAAGCGGACATACAAGCTCCGCATTGAACGCATTTCTCAGCGTTGATTTGCATGATCTTCACCGGAAATTCCTCCTTAAAATGATGACAATATTTCGCGGTCCGCGCAGGAAAAAATAAACTTGGACCACGCCCCAATACAAAAATTCTATCACATAGTAAGGAGAAAATAGATGTTAAATTCTGCGGATCTTATAAAAATATTTGGATTTTGTTTTGCAGAGTATAGCGGAGACAGAAATGGGCAGCGGAGGGCGTACATATAAACTGCCGAGGCAAAAAATACCTCGGCCAGTCGTAAAAGTTTACGGTGGGGTATCGAGTTAATTAAAGAGGTCCAGCAGACTGAATCCGTCGACGTTGTCGATGGAGGAATCGCCCTTATGAACACGCAGCTTTTTGTACTTGGCGTTAGTCTCGTCTTTGTTGAGGTCATAAGCGTAGAACGTAAGTCCGCCGCCCTTGACGAGGCAGAGTATCGCGCTGTTGCGCGCCTCTCTGCGCGATTTGAGCTTGTCCGCGTTCTTCGCGAAGAGGAAGTTTGAAAGGCTGAGCCCATTCTCAGTCTTGTACGCCGCGTCGGCCGTCTCTATCTCACGGGCTTTTCCGCTGAGGAATATCACGCGGATGCCATGGCCGCCGACGGCCTTCCTGTATATCCATATCTCGGCGTCGTCGTCGGCGAGCATCGACTTGCCTCCGACCTTGGTAAACAACTTTTTCTCGGGAACCCCAAGCGCCGTTTTGACTTCTTCCTTTGTCGCGTCTAGGCTGACGTTGCCGAGAGACTTGCCCGGTATCATAGTGAGCTTGGGGTCGGTGGGCCAGCCGAGCATAACTCTGGCGGCAGCTATTCCATGTTCGCCGCGTTTGTCGCCTTCCGGAGCGACTTTCGCAAATTTTGAATAGGCATCTATCGCCTGTTCAAAAGCGCCTAACTTCATGAGCTCCTTTGCCGCGGCCACGATGCCGTCCGGCTCCTTCGCCAGCTTTGCCGTATTGTCGAACGCCTCGACCGGCGGCGTTAGACATCATCTGCCATATCTCAATATTCTTTTTGTCTTTTTTTGCGGCGTCTTTGAGTGCGGAGAGCGCTTTGTCGTACTCGCCCTTCTCCATGTAGAGCCATCCGAGGCGCGTCAGCGCGCGCACGTCGCCGGGCAGCATCTTTAAATGTTCCTGATAGCGGAGGATAGCCTCGTCCTTGCGTCCTGTCTTCTCAAGGCAATACGCTATCTGATAGATGACGTCCTTGCGTTCCTCGCGGAGCTGCAGCACGCGGAGGTAATACCCCTCGGCCTCCTGATACTGCTCCTGCTGAAAGAGCGCTGTGGCTTTCTGATAATATTTTTCTGGGAGAATGTTCGTCCTGTAATACCAAATGCCCCCGCCGAGAAAGGCAAGTAATATAATTATGGCCGCTGAGATAAAGACATACTTCGGGAGAGGCGGCCGAGGTTCCTTTTTGACCGCGAATTTTCGCTCTTCATCCGTTGCTCCGATCTGTTCCTCAGGCACGGTTTCGGGACATTTTAACTGGTTTTCAGCGTTTGTGTTCTCGTTTTCCGGCATAATTGGACGACATTCCCTTCATTTTTTATTATGACCAGTTAGATTTTAACAGAAATCCGCCCTTTTGCTATTATGTATTTTTAGTAAATATTATAATTTCTAAACGAAAAGAAATATATCAAGCGGAGGACGTATATTTGCAGCCAGAATTCAGAGATATAGATATCAGAGATGTGTCGGCTTTTATAGAACACTGGTCGTTTACTGACCAGCACGCGTCGGACTACAGCTTTCCGATACTATGGGGGTGGGCTTTTGATTACGGCTATCAGGTCTTTGAGGAAAAGACTACGGATCTGCTGTGGATAAGGCAGACGAAACCGTCGCGGTATGATTTGGCCCCAATAGGCGGATGGCATCGCGGCGATTGGCGGCAGTTGATAGAAGACCACTATGGAAAGTCGGCGGAATTTTGGCTCGTGCCTGAGAAGCTTACGGACATCTGGCGCTATCAGTTCGGAGACGCGCTTGAAATAGAAGAGGACCGTGGAAACTGGGAGTACCTGTACGATATACAAAACCTGGCATCGCTGTCAGGCAATAAATATATGAAGAAGCGAAACAGGGTGAACCAGTTCCGCCGTGCGTACAACTATGTGTACGAGACGATATCAAAGGACAACGCCGCTGACGTAATGGACTTCCAGCAGTCTTGGTGTCAGGCCAACCACTGCGGCAGCACACCGGGTCTTGTGCAGGAAAGCCACGGAATACAGAGGATACTGCAAAATTGGGATATGATACCGCATCTCCGCGGAGGGCTTCTGCGCGTTGACGGCAACATCGCGGCATATACTATTGGCGAACTGTCCGGCGACACGGTTCTGGTGCATTTTGAGAAGGCGAGCCTTGAGTACGGCGCCGGATACCAAGTTATCAATAAAGAATTTCTCTCGCACATGCTGGAGGAAAATCCGGACCTCGTGATGGCGAACAGGGAAGAGGACATGAACGACCCTGGACTGCGCGAAGCAAAGATGTCATACTTGCCAAAAGGGTTTATAAAAAAATATCATATAAAGGTGAGCCTGTGATTTTTCACGGGCTCATTTTTTGTCATGAGCCGCTGATTATTTTCCGCCACAAGACGGCCCATCTCGTATAATATATCAGACGGACATGACGAACATGCGAGGTGTGAAATGGCAAAGCCAAAAATATTGAAATGCGTTCTCTGCGGAAAAGAGTTTGAACCGTCCGCCGACAGATATGTGTGCGACGTCTGCGGGCTGGACGGCACGTTGGACGTCCTCTATGACATGGAGGCGGCAAAGAAAAAGGTGACGCGCGAATCGCTGGCGTTGTGCAAAGACATGACGCTGTGGCGTTATCGCGACATCCTGCCCGTCGAGGACGACGCTCATATCCCATCGCTTGCCGTCGGCTGGACGCCCCTGTATAAGAATGAAAGACTGGCTGCCGAATATGGGGTGAAGGAACTATTTATCAAAGACGACGGTCGCAACCCGACTGCTTCACTCAAAGACCGCGCGAGCGCCATCGGCGCAGCTAAGGCTCTTGATTTCGGACAGTCTGTCGTAGCATGCGCTTCGACAGGGAACGCGGCGAGCTCTCTTTCCGGCTTTGCCGCGGTAACGGGATTAAAAAGTTATATCTTTGTGCCGGAGAAGGCTCCTGCCGCTAAGGTCACGCAGCTCCTTGTCTACGGAGCCAACGTTGTGCTTGTACAAGGTGACTACGCCGACGCGTTCGACCTCGCGACTGCGGCGATAGAAAAATTTGGCTGGTACAACAGGAACTGCGCGATAAATCCATATCTCGTCGAAGGCAAGAAGACATGCGCGGTGGAGATAGCGGAACAGATGGACTGGAACGTTCCCGACAGAGTATATATATCGGTGGGCGACGGCTGCTGTGTCAGCGGACTCTATAAGGGGTTTGCCGACCTGCTTGAGCTCGGCCTCATTGATAAGATGCCCAAGATAGTCGGAGTACAGGCGGAAGGTTCGCGACCCATTTATGACGCGATGGTCAGCGGAAGCGACCGCGTGAAGTTTGGCCCAGCCGACACTATAGCCGACAGTATTTCTGTTGGAGCTCCGCGCAACTGGGCGAAAGCTCTCCGCGCCATGAGGATGTCGGGCGGGACTGCCGTCGTTGTCAGCGACAAGGAGATATTGTACGCAATGCCTGAGCTCGCGAGAGCGAGCGGAGTGTTCGGAGAACCAGCGGGAGTTACTGGCTTTGCCGGATTTAAGAAGATGGCGATGGCGGGAGAGCTGTCAAAAGACGAAAGAGTAGCGGTAGTCGTCACAGGCAATGGGCTCAAAGATATTGAGAGCGCTAAGAAGGCTGTAGAAAGGGCGATAACTTGCCCGCCGGACATAGATAAATTTTCTCAGATGATAAATCATAGGGAGGAACTTTAACAATGATCGACCTGACCGTACATGAGGACAAACTAAAGAACGCGGTGGAGCTGGCAAAGAAGCGCGGTGTGCTCATTCCGACCTTCAAGCAGATGAAGGACCCAGATAAGAACACGCCCGAGAAGATGAAGGAAAAGCTAAGGAACACAGGACTATGGGATGTTGATCCCGCCAACCTGTTCCGCATCACTTGGAAGAACGAACCCAGGAAGACCGGCGGGCTTTACGGAGGGGTGAACACGCTCGAGTTCCCGAAGGAGCTGACTGGAGTGCCGGCTCGAATCATCGCGCTCTGCGGCAAGTGGTTCCCGACCGGCGCGCACAAAGTCGGCGCGAGCTTTGGCTGCCTCGTTCCGAGGCTTGTTACGGGACAGTTCGACCCGACATGCCAAAAGGCCGTCTGGCCTTCGACCGGCAACTACTGCCGCGGAGGGGCGTACAACGCTCAGCTCCTTGGCTGTGAATCGATAGCGATACTGCCGCAGGGGATGAGCAGAGAACGTTTTGACTGGCTTCGCACCGTGGCGGGCGAGATAATCGCTACGCCGGGGACCGAGAGCAACGTAAAGGAGATATACGACGAAGTTGCCCGTATACGCGCGACACGCCCGGAGGCCGTGATCTTCAACCAGTTCGAGGAGATGGGCAACCACTTATGGCATTACACCGTGACCGGGAGCGCGATGGAGGAGGCGGTGAAGGCCGCTATGGGTCCGAAGGACCGCTTCGCGGGCGTCGTTGTAACGTCAGGTTCTGCCGGCACGACGGCCTGTGGCGATTACCTCAAGGAAGTATTCCCTCACAGCAAGGTCGGAGTGGGCGAAGCTCTGCAGTGCCCGACGCTGTATCTCAACGGTTTTGGCGAACATCGTATCGAGGGCATCGGCGACAAACATGTGCCCTGGGTGCATAACGTCAAGAACACAGACCTTGTGTTCGCTATTGACGACAACATCTGCATGGCGATGATACGGCTCTGCAACGAACCAGAGGGACAGAAGTATCTCCGCGCCGCCGGAGTGTCCGACGACGTCATCTCGCGGCTCCAGCTCATGGGGATATCGGGGGCCGCCAACGTAGCCATGGCGATAAAGATGGCTAAGTATTACGAACTCACAGAGAACGACATCATTGTAACGGTGCTCACCGACTCCATGGAGATGTACGGCTCGCGGCTTCAGGAGATGCGCGAGAAATATGGAGAATACACGCAGACGCGCGCGGCGGTGGACCACCAGCGCTATGTGCTGGGTATGGGCGTCGACTGTATGCAGGAGCTCTCATATTATGACCGCAAACGCATCCACAACCTCAAATATTACACATGGGTCGAACAGCAGGGCAAGACGAGCGAAGAACTCAACGCCCAGTGGTATGACCCGGATTATTGGACGAACATCCACAAGATGGCCGACAAGATCGATGAGAAGATAGACGAATTTAACGCGAGGACAGGCTTAGCTTAAATGAACGTCGTCGACCTTGGGCATCCGATAACTGACGGGATGGTCGTATTTCCGGGGGACGTTGCTCCATCCGTGAAGCCCGGTGCGGCAATGGAGACCGACGGCTGGCGCACGACGCTCGTGTACATGAGCTCCCATGCGGGGACTCACATCGACGCGCCCGCGCACATGCTGGCCGATGGAAAATATCTGGACGAGATGCCCTGCGAGAAATTTTTCGGCTGTGCGATCGTGGCAGACGTTCGCGGGAACGTTGACAGGAAGATAGAGGTCGACGACATAAAAGTTTCGCGCGAGGATATGGAATGCGCGGACTTCCTGCTGTTCAGGTCGGACTGGTGCGCAAAGTGGGACACAGAGGAATATAAAACGGGATATCCGACTTTGTCAGCCGAAGCCGCGGAATGGCTCACAAGGCAAAATCTTAAAGGCATAGGCGTCGATACGCTGTCAGTCGACACAGTAGATTCGTCGGACTGCGAGATACACAAGATACTTTTGCGCGGAGGCCTTCTGATAATTGAGAACC
>JAUNSQ010000123.1:0-3717 GCA_030539135.1 Synergistaceae bacterium
AAAGAAGCTTGGCTTTGAAAACTTCAGCAGGCTGCGCCGCGCTTTACAGGAGGAAGTGTCGCGCGCGGACGACGGGATTCGCGCGGAGGTTCCGCACGAAAAGATAAAGCGTTATGAAAATATCCCGGATAAGGAGTTGTTGTCCGCCTTCTCGCAGGACGTCCTCAGGAACTTGCGCGGAGATATCACAGCAGAGAACGACCGTAAGCTCATCGAGGCGACGGAGATGATCACGAATGCCGAACGGGTGTTCATTGTCGGGTTCCGTTCATGCTACGGATTTGCGGACACCATGGCTGTGCGCCTGTCCTGCGTTCGCCCTGGCGTTATCGTCGTCGGAAGCTCGCTGCCGCTCGTGGATACCCTTATAGATTTGACAGATAGAGATGCGCTGATAGCGATCTCCTTCGCGCGATATTCCACCGACACAGCCTTTGCCGTGCGCATGGCGTCGGACGCGGGGTGTGGCGTCATTGCCATGACGGACAGCTACGCCGCTCCGATAGCGGCATACGCGGCGAAGACGATAATCAGCAACAGCGGAAGCATGAGCTTCTTCGACTCATACGTCAGCCTCATGCTCAACGTCGAAAAGATGCTTTTGCTGATAAGCAAGTACAACAAAAAATCAAACGAGCAGCGTCTGATGAAAATGGAGAAATATCTCAGCGAGACTGGACAGTATTAATAGCCGCCGCATCAAGCGCGGCGGCGGATATCTTCATGTCCGCGACCTTCTCATGTGCCTTGCCGAACCCTGCGCGCCCGACTATAAAATTTCCCCTTGCATATTTCCCATCATACGATAAAATACTACACAATTGGTACGTACCAGTTGAGGCTTTTGTTTTCGCGCCCGGCGTTTAGGGTTTCATCAAGCTGGAGCTAGGCGGCGTCTTCACTGTGTCGCTAAACGAAAATCCCTGCCGAGATTTTTATATAGTGCACTGGGCGACCCAGATGGAGGTTTTATAAATGATCGACGAAGTTGCAATGCGTTCTACAAGGATTTATGAGAAGGTTGTTGACAGGCTCAAGGCGTCTATCGCGAACGGCGAGTACATGCCGGGCGACCCGCTCCCGTCGGAGCGCAACCTTATGGAGCAGCTCGGCGTGAGCCGCAGCTCCCTGCGCGAGGCCTTCAGAGTGATGGAGCTTCTTGGGCTTATCGAATCCATCCCCGGCAAGGGGCGCTTCGTGCGCCAGCCGCAGGCCGCCGAGGGAGAGGGCGCGTCGATACAGCTCGAGGACTCGGCGATCCTTGAACTTATGGAGGCGCGGCGGATACTCGATCCAGCGATAGCTGCCGAGAGCGCGATGCGCGCTACGCCAGCCGACCTGATGAAGATAATGCGCGTCATCAGCCTCACGGAGAAGATGATGGCCCTGCCGAGCAGCAGGGCGCAGGCGGACTTTGATTTCCACCTCGCGCTGGCGGAGGCCACGCACAATTTCGTCTTCGTTAACATCACTCGCATGAATTTCGACTTGATCCTCGCGACGCACGACAAGATATACGGACATCTTGAGGACAAGAACGCGTTCCTCAACGAGCACCGCCGCATGTACGACGCGATATTCGACCACGACGCGGAGGGCGCGCGACAGAGCGCGGCCGCTCACATCGAGAGGATATACAAGACGCTCAACAGGACTTTTTCCGCAGCTGCGAAATAGCGTAAATAAAATAAAAGAAGGAGGCCTTCGCATGGAAAAGCGTATTAGAGAACTGTTCCCGGAAATTGAATGGATAAAGGATGAGACTCTTCGAAAGCAGGTCGTCGCGTCTTACGTCGACGCGCTGAAAACAGGCGGCTGGGAGCCGGACGACATGGACAGGATACCGTTCACTTTGCTGATCCCAAATTGTCCGTTCACATACCTTGACCATGTGAGAGGCGTAACGCGCATAGCCAAGGCGGCGATGGACGAGTTCAACGCGATATACCCGGCCAAGGACGCGCGGTTCCGCTTGGACAGCGACCTGCTTGTTGCTGGAGCTCTGCTCCACGACGTAGGCAAGCTCGTCGAATATGAGAAGAACGGCGCTGGCGAGACCGTGAAGTCCGAGATGGGGAAGAACCTTCGCCATCCGTTTTCGGGTACGGTCATTGCGCTGCGCAACGGCTGTCCGAACGAGGTGGGGCACATAATCGCGAACCACGCTCACGAGGGCGACGGAACGCTCCGCAGCCCCGAGGGCGTTATGATAAATAAGGCTGACTTCATGAACTTTGAGAGCGTCAAATCGTTCTTGGGCATGAAGTAGCCGCTGGGAGATGAAGAGTATGGGAAAAACCGCTATCGTTAAAATAATGGAACGCGCGGCCGGAAGGCCTGTGTCGGTCGGCGAACGTGTCTGGTGTAGCATCGACTGGGCGACGGCCCGCGACTTCGGCGGCGCGAACTGCGTGCTCCAGTTTGAGAAAGAGATGGGGCAGGACGCAAAGGTATGGGATCCAGATAAGATAGCATATACCTTTGATCTTCAGGCCCCGTCGCACTCCGAGAAGGTCTCGGCGAACCAGAAGATAATCCGCGAGTTCGCCAAACGTCAAGGTATAAAGCGCGTGTTCGACATCAACCACGGCATAGGCCAGCATGTTATGCTCGAGGCCGGGATGATAAAGCCAGGCGACGTCGTCCTAGGCACCGACAGCCACATGAACCTGCTAGGCGCGGTCGGCGCGTTCGCGACCGGCGTCGGCAACTCCGACATAGCGGCCTCGTACATCTCCGGTACGAATTGGTTCCGCGTCCCAGAGACGATGAAGATAGAAGTAACGGGAAAATTCCGCCGCGGCGTCTGCATGAGGGACTTGCTCACGAAAATTATCGGCGACCTCGGCGCGGGCGGGATGGATTTCCTCGCGGTCGAGTTTACTGGCGAGACCATAGAGAACTCGTCGCTCGCCGACCGCATAACGCTCTGCTCGATGGTGACGGAGATGAGCGGCAAGGTCCCGCTCATAATGCCGAACGGCGAAGTCCTTGACTGGCTCGTCGAACGGGCGGGGCCTGAGGTCGCGCGTCGAGTCGCGGAGCTTTCCGCCGACGCCGACGCAGAATACTGCCGCACGCTCAGATACGATGTGTCGGGTCTTGAGCCGATGGCCTCATGTCCCGACGCGCCGGACAACGTGAAGCCCGTCCGCGAAGTCGCCGGGACGAAGGTAGATCAGGTACATATAGGTTCCTGCTCCAACGGGAGGTTCGAGGATATCAAGGCCGCTTACGAAGTCCTCATGGCGGGCGGCGGCAAAGTCAGCCCGACGGTGCGGACGATAATCACGCCGAGTACGACGGAAGTTCAGCTCGCCTGCGCGAAGGCCGGGATGATAGAGAAATTCCTTGAGGCGGGGATCGTGTTCACGAACCCGACATGCGCGCTCTGCACAGCGGAACATTACGGCGCATTGCCGAGCGGCGACGTAGGGTGTTCGACGACGAACCGCAATTTTATCGGCAAGGTCGGCAAGGGCAGCCACACATATCTTATGAGCCCAATGACGGCTATGGCTACGGCTGTGAAAGGCGTAATCACAGACCCGAGAGATATCTTGGGCTAGAGGGGGCTGACGAGATGACAGTATTAAAAGGAAGGGCTTGGGTGTTCTGTGACGACGTGGACACCGACCTCATATATCACAACAAATATCTTGCGGAGACGGGCCCTGAGAACATGCCGCAGTACGCTTTCGAATATTTCCCGGGCAA
>JAUNSQ010000123.1:3727-4696 GCA_030539135.1 Synergistaceae bacterium
GCAAAGAGGGGTTCGCGAAGGGCGTGCGTCCCGGAGATTTTGTAGTTGCGGGAAAGAACTTCGGTTGCGGGTCGAGCCGCGAACACGCGGTCTACTGCATCAAATACGCCGGCGTCCCGGCCATCTTGGCAGAGACGTGCTCGCGCATATATTACAGAAACGCTATAAACAACGGATATCCGGTGCTGTTTGTCAAGGGACTTTCAGACGCGATAAAAGCCGGAGAGATAAACGACGGCGACGAGCTTGAAGTGGACCTCTCGACCGGGATGATAAAGGACGTTACGAACGGCAACGAATGGCACGGCGACGCGGTCAGCGATTTAGAGAACGACATCATGCAGGCGGGCGGGCTCATGAACTACATGAAGACCCGCGCGGCAAGATAGAAGGTGGAACAGATGGGAAAAACATTCGCGGAAAAAGCTCTCGGCAGGGCGGCTGGATACGAGGTCACGGCAAACCAGGTCGTGACGGTCGAGCCGGACTGGTGCATGAGTCACGACAACGGAGCGCCGATAGCGAGGATATTTAAGAAAATTGGCGTTAAGAACGTGCTTCACCCTGAACGCATAGTATTCATACTTGACCACGCTGTCCCCGCGCCGTCGAGCGACCACGCTGTCAACCACAAGGAAGTTGCCGAGTTCGCGGCGGAACAGGGTATAGAACATTTCTACGGCATAACGAGCGATGGCGGCGTCTGCCACCAGAAGATGTGCGAAGAGGGCTTCGCGCTTCCGGGACTGGTCATGGTCGGCAGCGACAGCCACACATGCACATACGGAGCATACGGCGCTTTCTCGACCGGCATTGGCCGCTCCGAGATGGCGGCTGTCTGGGCTACGGGCAAGATATGGTTTAAGGTCCCCGAGAGCGTGAAGGTCAACGTAACGGGCAAGTTCAGACCAGGCGTCTCGGCCAAGGATTTTATACTGAAATTCATCGGCGATATCAAGGCGGACGGAG
>JAUNSQ010000124.1:0-4090 GCA_030539135.1 Synergistaceae bacterium
ACTCTCGGCTGCATCGTGACCATCCCTGGATTCCCCGGAGCCGAACTCTTCACTGCATGGACATCCAAAGTCAGCTTCATCGGCCTTTGCACGCCTATCCTCGCTTATGCGGGACTTGCGGTTGGCAAGGATATGAAGACGCTCAAAGAACAGGGATGGAAGATCGTGATCGTTGGACTCTTCGTCTTTGTCGGAACGTTCATCGGTTCCGCAATCATTGCCGAGCTGATCCTTCGCTGCATGAACTAGAGATTTTCACTTACAGAAATGCTTTAGGCCTCCGATCTTTCGGAGGCCATTTTTGTGTACACATGTTATATTTATCAACTAGAAAGATATAATATGAGGAAAATATCTCATACAGGAGGCGATATTGGTGAAAGATATCAACGATTTTAAACGCGTTGGTTTTGGACTGCTCCCAACTCCATTTTACAAATTGGAGAACATCAGCAAAAGGCTAGGTCATAATGTTTTTATCAAGCGTGACGACATGACGGGGGTCTCCCTCGGCGGGAATAAGGTTAGAAAACTCGAATATCTGCTCGCGGACGCACAGTCGAAAGGCTGTGATTATGTGCTCACGGCAGGCGGGCCTCAGTCGAACCACGCGATGCTGACAGCGGCGTGCGCAAACCGTATCGGAATAAAATCGATACTTGTGCTGAAAAAACGCGGCGTTACAGACAAACGCGGCAACCTTGTCCTCGACGACATACTGGGCGCGGACGTCCGTTTTGTCGACAGCGACAGTTATGACGACGTCTATGCCGAGATGCACAGGATAGAGGACAAACTAAAGGCGGATGGGCATAACCCATACTTCGTCCCCGTGGGAGGTTCTGTTCCTCTTGGCGCGCTCGGCTACATCGGCTGCGCGAAAGAAATATTTGAACAGTCAAAAACCGCTGGGATAACACCCGATCGCATAGTAAGCTGCGTAGGCTCCGGCGGGACTTACGCCGGACTCGCGCTCGGCGCGAAACTATACTCGCCTGGCACAAAAGTCACCGGCGTTGGCGTGAGCGACGACCTATTTGAAGAGATCGTCCTCGATCTGATGCGCGGCGCTTCTGAACTTTTGGAGTCCGACAAAGAGATAACAGAGTCCGACATTGACATCAAATACTGCTTTGGCAAAGGATATTCCATCCCGTCGCCGGAGGGGACCGAAGCGATAACGATGCTCGCTCACGAGGAAGGCCTGATCATCGACCCTGTATACACTGGAAAGACGTTCGCCGGGATGCTCAATCTGATACGCGAAGGATATTTCCGCAAGGATGAGAATATCATTTTCGTACACACAGGCGGCGCCGCAGCATTGTTCGCGATGGACTTGGCATAACATCGAAATCGACAGAATTCGATCTAAACGTATAAAACAAGCGGCGGAGACGTTTTCCGCCGTTTGTCATGTATGAATTCGCGATTCGAGGCTCAAATATGGACGACCGCTATCTTCGCCATACATTTACAGTCTTTTCCGCATACGGGACAGATATAGCCCTTGAGGCTCGCGTCGTGGTAAAAATTTTTCACGACCCCGTATTCCGTGTAGTCCCTCGCTATCCTTAGGTGCGGGTCCGACGGCATGTATCCATCGGGGCGCACCCATATCTCCAGAAGCAAGTGCTTCGCGCCAATGTCCTCAAGACGTGAAAGCGTGAAAATGTATAGCGCAGCTCCAATTTTAAAATTCATATACTCCGGCAGAACGGCTGTCGCCGCGCCCGTCCAAATTTTATCGCCATTTATGTCCGCTTTTATCTCGTCGAAGAAGTCCGTTCTGTCGCCTGAGAGCGCCATCCCCTCTTCTACAAACGCAAACCCTACAAGTTTTTCCGCGTCAAGCGCAAGTACGCCCTCAGCGCCGTTTCCAAGCTTATCAAAGATACCGCGCATATATTCGTCATATTCGAGGCCTGAGTTCAGCTCCGTCTCCGCTATCTCCATAACCGCTGCGAAATCATTTTTTTCGGCGGCGCGATAGTCTATCTTCATTGCGTCGCTATTCCTTTTCGCATAGGTGCATCACGGCGATCTTAGCCGAACACTTGCAGTCTTCGCCGCAAACGGGGCAAACATGCCTATCGGAACCAGGGATCTCGGCGTAAAATCTTTTGACGTCGCCGTAATCTGTAAACGACGGAGCTATGTGCAGACCCGAGACTCCCGGCATATAGCCGTCAGGGCGTACCCATATCTCAACAAGCAGATGCTTCACTCCCATACCCCTAAGCGTCGAAAATGCGCGCTCGTTGAGTACCCTGCTTATCTTCCTGCCCTGATATTTTGAGTCAACGACAATAAGCCTCCCTGTCCAGATTTTGTCGCCGCCGATATCATTTTTTATACGCTCAAAGTAGTCTGTTCTGTTGCCGGTAAGCTCCATTCCACGCACGCAGTACATTAATCCGACCGCGTCCCCAAGTCCGTTGAGCGCGATAGTTCCTTCCACGCCGCCGCCGATGTGTTCGTGCAATTCGCGGATGACTTCGCCGAACGCGTCTTCGCTGTTTATCATCTTCTTCGCGAGGACGACAGATTTGTCAAAGTCGTCTTTTCTTATCCTTCTGTATGATATGTCCATAGCGGTATCTGCGCCGCCATCAAGGTGGAGCAGTGATATCCTCGCCGAACATTTGCAGTGCGGACCGCAAATCTGACAAACGTGGCCAGCAAGGGCAGGGATGTCATAGAAATTTTTGACCGTTCCGTATTCGGTGTATGATGGGGCAAGATGCACAGTACCGTCAGACGGAGCTATGCCATCGGGGTGTACCCATATCTCCAAAAGCAAATGTTTGCCTCCGGCCTTTATTATAGCTTCCTGCACGCGGAGCTGCATTGCCGCCCCGATTTTTTTCTTCCTGTAATCTTTATCAACAACGACAATAGCTCCGCTCCAAATTTCCTCGTCGTCGAAATCTTTTTTAATTTCATCGAAGAAATCCGTTCTATTTCCAGTAAGATGCGGCCCTTTTTCAACGAATGCCGCGCCGACGATTTTATCGCCGTCAAAGGCAAGCACGCCAAGGGAACTTTCGCCGAGAGCGTCGTGAATACTCCTCATATATTCAAGATATTCCGGTTCGTCATTGATATATTTTGAAGTAAGGCCTATTGTCTTCTCATAATCGTTCGGCGCTGCTGCGCGATAAGTTATCTCCGACATAAAATATCACACTCCACTATGATTTAAAACAGACGTTATACAAAGCTACGCGCATGGCGGCGCTTATTTCATATATTCCGAGACCTTAGTGAGATAATCCCCTATGCCCTCGTGGGCCGTTAAGTCCGCCATGCTGTCGAGCGGGGTTTCGTCGCGATTGATAATGACAAGTTCCGCACCGTGGTTTTTCGCCTGCCTTGGGAAATAGTTCGCCGGGGATACCACAAGCGACGATCCAAGGACGATAAACGTGTCGCAATCTGAGCTCCATTGGTCTGCCCAATTGAGCGGCTGCTGAGGCAGCATCTCTCCAAAGAGAACGACGCTCGGCCTTAGGTGTCCGCCGCAGTAGGAGCATGGCTTTCCCGCCAAGAAATCCTCTGTCGTTCCTTCTCTGCCGCAGGAATGGCAGATAACTGGCTCAAGGCTGCCGTGAAGTTCGGCTATTCTTTTCGACCCAGCCCTTTGATGCAGCCTGTCTATGTTCTGGGTTATCACTCCAGTAACATAGCCTGAGGCTTCCCATTCGGCTATGAGCTTATGCCCAATGTTTGGCTTGATACTGTCCGGCACATAAAGTCTGGCTTTATAAAATTCGAGGAATTCGTCATATCTGCGCTCAAGCACTCCTACCGACGCCATCTCAGCAGGGTCGACCTGAGACCATATCCCGTCGCGAGAACGAAAATCCTGAAGCCCTGATTCGGTGCTGAGTCCAGCTCCGCTAAAAACTACGACTCTCCCTTTTTTTATCTTATCGGCAAGCCATTTTGCTCCGTTTTCGCTGTCCATCCCAACATTCCTCCAATCACTATATTGTTATATCGTCCGTATATTACAGAAATCATTCCACAATATCCTTGACCTCTTGAAACCTTGGAACTTTTCTGCCATCGACGATCACATCTTCAA
>JAUNSQ010000124.1:4100-4672 GCA_030539135.1 Synergistaceae bacterium
CTTCTTCGGTCTTACCCATATGCCGCTGTCATTGTACAAAGGACGATAGACCACGAATTCTTCTTCGGTCTCCGAGTGTCTCGCCTCGCAGATATATTCGTACAGGCCGCCTTTATAGTGTCTGAACTTCCTCATTCTACTGTTTCACGCAGTTTCTTGAGGTTTGGCAGCGCGAGCCCTTTTCCAAGCCTGCGTTTTGTCGCGCACAGCAGCAGATTTGCCATAAGCAGCGCTACGGTAACGGGCCCCACACCTCCTGGAACGAGGCTGATCGCCGCGACCAAAGGTTCTTCCAAAGGAGTGACGTCCCCAACAAGCCTGCCGTCGTCTGTAACGTTCATTCCGACGTCTACGACCCACGCATCCGGCCTAAGATCATGCTGATCCACAATATCAGCGACACCCGCCGCAGTAATAACTATTTCGCTATCTTTCAGTATATCCTTCAAACTATTGTCTGACGTCCTCGTATGACAGACAGAGATAGTCGCGTGCCTGTGCATCATCATGAGCGCGGCGGCGCGTCCCACGTTCGGGCTTCTGCCTACGACAGCGCAGCGGGTTCCCTCAAA
>JAUNSQ010000125.1 GCA_030539135.1 Synergistaceae bacterium
AACTCGTGCGCAATGAAAATCCTTCCAACTTCAGCGAGAAGTATAAGAGCGTCATAGGGAAGGGCGAGGCGGAATTTCTGAGCGATATCGCAGAGAAACGCGCGGCTCTCTGCGTCCTTATGCGTCACTATAGCGGGCCTACTGAGCCGATGCCGGACGCCGTATTGGAACGCATCTCTGTCGTTAAGATAAAAGTAACGGAGTTGACCGGCAAGATAAGCGGATATCCTAGGGACGGGATAGAGTAGCGGTATGTCGGCAACGATAGCGACATACAACGGAAACTCCGTGCGGAGCAGGCGTCCGCTACTTGAGAAGTGGCTGTCGTCTCCATCCGCGCCGGACATCCTATGCTTACAGGAGCTGAAATGCCAAGACGGTGAGTTCCCCGAGGACTTCTTCGCCGCGTTCGGCTATCAGTCACGGTACAAGGGCATGAAGTCCTACAACGGCGTGGCGGTCGTGTCGAAGTTCGCGCCCGACGAAGCTGCGTTCGGCCTCGGCGACGGCGCGGCCGCGCCTGAGAAGGAAGAGTCCGAGCTCGCCCGCGTAGCGCGAGTACGCTTCGGAGAGCTGAATATAGTCAACACATACATCCCTCAGGGCAAAGAGCTGGACAATCCAGACTACCCGTACAAGCTGGCGTTCATCGGCCGCGTCCGCGCGATGTTCGAGCGCGATTACAAACCGACGGACAAGGTACTGTGGGTCGGCGACCTCAACGTGGCCCCGACGGATATAGACGTGACGAACCCAAAGACGAAGAAGGGCCACGTGTGTTTCCACGAGGACGTAAAGAAGGCTCTCGCCGACGCTATGGCGTGGGGCATGGAGGACGTGTTCCGCAAGCATCTGCCCGAGGAAGGGAACTTCACGTTCTGGGACTATCGTGTAAAGGATTCGCTGAACAGGAATATCGGCTGGCGCATCGACCACATACTGGCGACCAAGCCGCTCGCGGCGCTTAGTCAGAGCGTGAAGGTGGAACGCGAGCTTCGCGCCATGGAGCGCCCGTCGGACCACACTGCTGTCACAGCTATGTTCGATTTGAGTCTGTAATTTGACATCAGCTTGCCCGCGCATTGTATATTTAGCGTAATTATGCTAAATTATTGATGGGAGGTGTCGTCATGAATATGATAAGACCCGTATCAGACCTGCGCAATAATTTTGCGGAAATATCCAAACTTGTACATGAGACAAAGAAACCAATCTTCCTCACGAAAAATGGATTCGGCGACATGGTCGTCCTAAGCATGGATGCGTTTGAAGAACTGCAATTTGAGAGCGAAGTATACTTCAAGTTACGCGCGGCGGAGATGGAAGCCGATATGACCAACGTCAGATATTTCTCCAAAGACGTGCTGAAAGCTATGCGCGAGGCCGTAGCCGAACCGCAGAATGTATAAGCTGGAGTATTTGCCCGCCGCAAAGCAGGATATGCTTGATATTGTCCTGTACATCAGCCGCGATCTTGGCAGTCCATCCGCCGCAGAGAGGCTTGCGTTGCAGCTTGTGGAAGCTGCGGAGGGCGTCGCGGAGTTCCCCTACGCCATGCCGTCTTATGTTCCGATTAGGCCGCTTGAGCGCGAATACAGGAAGTTGGTTGTCCAGAATCACATTATGTTCTACTGGGTGGACGAGGGGAACAGGACTATAACGGTCGCGCGCGTAATATACGCCGGTCGCGACCACGAAAAACTTTTATAAATTATTTCCTCACAGCTAGGAGTTTGTCGGCGTTCCCGCAAAGGAGCGCCGTTTTTTGCGCCTCGGTGAGCCCTGCTGCGTCTATCAGCTTTTCATATCTGGGGAAGTCGAGTATCGGCCAATCGGAGCCGAAGAGTAGCTTGCCGCCCGCGCCGTTCGCGAAGACCGCGCGCAAGACGTCGCTGGAGTAGAGCCACGGCATGGCCGCCGTGTCATAATAAGCGTTTGAGAGGTACAGCTTCATATCCGGCATCGACTCGAAGGCCCACAGCCCTCCGCCGAAATGTGCGAACACGACCCGCGCTTCCGGGTGGTTCACGCAAAACTTAGCCGCCTCTCTGGCTCCAACGGAGCCCTTGCCGGCATATTGATGCCCCGCCTGCTCCGCCGTATGAAACAGGATAAAGAGTCCGCGTTCGTCGCACGCGGCGACGAGCCGCCACGTCTGAGCGGCGTCCGTTATGTCGAGGTTCTGTCCGTTTGGAAACAGTTCACCGACCCCGACGGCTCCCGCGTCGGCACAGCGGGCTATCTCCTCCGCCGCGCCGCGCCTCATTGGCGAGACGACAGCGAGCGGAAGTATGCGCCCGGGAAATTTTTTCGCCGCGTCAAGCACATAGTCATTAGCCGCGCGGCAGAGCCCTTGGTCGCGAAACGCGAAGCTCGTCGCAAAGGCGCGTTCGACGCCGTTCGCGTCCATCGACGCGATAAGCTCCTCCGCAGTGCCCCACTTATGACACTTCGATGATGTCAGCGCGGCGAACCACGGCTCGTCTGCGGCTATCTTGTCGCGGTCGCTATCGAACTCCGGCGGATATATATGTACATGCGCGTCAATTACTTTCATCTGTTCGGCTATTTGGCCAGCCTCTTTATCATTCTGTCGGCGGCGTTCTGGAGGACGTTGCATATATGCGTCGTGAGCGACGGCGCGTTTGAGAAGAAGCCCTCGCCTGTCGTCGCCGTTACCGACACTCCATAGATGAGGTCGTTGGTCCTTGAATCGCGAATCTCAATCTTCACCGCGCCGTTGGATACGCGCTCGTCTCTCGCGGGCGTGACGTTCTTATACCGGTACGCGACGCTGCGCGTATGGCGTTTGCCATCCTCGTAGTATTCCTCGTCGCGGTAGCGCGTCTCCCATCTGACCTCTTCGGGGTGATGGATGACCGAGTTGCCGCACATCGTAACGCGCGGCGTCATTACGGCGTCGACATACTCGCCGGAGACCGAGATGGCCTTCTCGAGCGCGGCCTGCGGACTCAGCGTCCCCGTCTGCACGGCCCCTTTAATATAATTATCGCGCTCGACGATCTCCTGCGGAGTCTTGAGAAGGAACGTAAAGCGGTCCTTTATCTTGCCCTGTATGTCGTTCCATTTCTGCGAGACCTTCTCGTTGAAGAACGCCTCCGACGCCGGGGCCGGCACGTCATACGCAAGCGGCATGACAAGCGCCGTTTTGACCTTGGATATGTCGTACTTTTCGTTAAGATATTCTTCGCCCTCCGCTTTCGCGAAAGCTGGCACGGCTATTAACATGAGAAGAAGAGCTGAGAGGATAAGTTTTTTCATTCTTGACGACCTCCATATAATCGGGCTGATTGACTTTATCATTTTAAGCAACGGCGCTAAAAAACACAACATTATCCGCGCCTGTTGCGCGGCGTTTCAAACCGCATGTTGCAAAAATTATATTCATATTATATAATACGCGAGCTTAGACTCAAGACAGCAGGCGCGCGATGAACGCTTAATCTCCTGCCGAGGTCTGCGAAGAATAACCATGAACGCATAATATTGCACGTTTGATGGCTTCCGGACTCTACTTGGGCACGGAAGCCATTTTTTAATGGCATCCGACGATAACACAAACAGGAGGTGAAATCTAAGATGCCGACACCAGCAAAACGTGATATAATCGACAGTTTGGCTGAACTTCTCAAGAAGAGCAACGGACTATTCATCACAGAATACCGCGGGCTCACAGTAAAGAAGATCAGCGAACTGCGCAGAAACATCCGTAAGGCGGGCGGCGAAATGAAGGTATGCAAAAATACATTCATGCGCAAAGCCCTCGCCGAATGCGATATGGTCACAGCACCGGATATCGACTTCGGGCCTAACGGCTACGTGCTCTCCTACGACGACATAGTCGCCGTTGCGAAGGCAATACGCGATTTTGCGAAGACAAAAGGCAACGAAGCTCTCGTTGTTAAGGGCGCCATCCTCGACGGTCAGGTGCTCAGCAAAGAGCAGGTATTCGCCCTGGCGGACCTTCCGTCAAAAGACCAGCTTCGCGCACAGCTCGTTGGCGTACTCGCCGGCCCGATGCGCGGACTCGTCACGGTCCTCTCTGGCACGACCAGAGGCTTTGTTACATGTCTCTCGCAGCTCAAAGACAAAAAAGAAAAAGAAGCGGCATAACACCTGCAGCGGCTTAAGAGCCGCCGCATAAAAACTAAAAAATGATCCCAGGGAGGATAAAATATTATGGCAAAACTCGCAAAAGAAGAACTTATCGCAGCAATCGAAGAACTCACAGTACTCGAACTCGCAGATCTCGTTAAGGATCTCGAAGAGAAATTCGGCGTCTCAGCAGCAGCCCCCGCAATGATGATGGCGGCCCCGGCAGCCGGCGCACCGGCAGCAGCGGCTGAAGAAGAGAAATCAGAATTCAACGTCGTCCTCGCCGAAGTAGGCGGCAACAAGATCGCGGTCATCAAGGTCGTCCGTGAGATCACAGGACTCGGACTCAAAGAAGCCAAGGAACTCGTCGACGGCGCGCCCAAACCTCTCAAAGAAGGCGTAGCGAAAGAAGAAGCCGAAGAGATGAAGAAGAAGATCGAAGAAGCCGGAGCAAAGGTCGAACTCAAGTAGTTC
>JAUNSQ010000126.1 GCA_030539135.1 Synergistaceae bacterium
TGAGTCCTGTTAGATACGCAGCCCGCGACGGGTTTCGCCTTATTGGGCGTCACTGGGGCATGAGCATACTCACGGTATTTACCGCCATGTCTGTCTTCTTTGTCATAGGCGCGAGTACTCTGTTTGTCTTGAACATTAAAAATATCGTCAGGATGATGGAGAACCAACTGGCTGTTACCGCCTATCTTAAACCGGACGTTAATGTTACCGATGTGGCGAAAAGGATAAAAGAGATACAGGGAGTTACGGAGGCAAAGGTCGTTACAAAAGAGATGGCGCTCGAGCGGCTCCGCGCGAGGATAGGAAGTCAAGCGAAAGCCGTGACTTTGCTCGGCGATAACCCGCTTCCGATTAGCATTGAGATAAAGGTGAAAAGCGTCTCGCAGGTGGCGGACGCCGCGAGGCTCCTTCTCGTTCTGCCGGAGGTAGACGACGTGGTATACGCCGGACATCTCGCTGAAAAACTCACCAGAGTATCTGGTTTTGTTGAGAAATTTTCATTTATAATGCTGTTGGTAGCGATTGCGGCAAGCGCGGTCGTGCTTTTCAACACGATTAGGATATCGGTTTATTCGCGCGAGTCGGAGATAGCGGTAATGCTCAAAGTCGGCGCGACATCGACATATATAATGATGCCGTTTGTCATACAGGGATTTATCCTTGGCTTCGCAGGCGCGGTACTAGCGTCGCTGCTCCTTGGAGGGACATACTACTCGGCGGTGGAGAGGCTAAAAGACATGCTCCCATTCCTGCCGTTCATATCATCGCCGAGGCTGATAGGCAAGCTTGCTTTTGTCCTCGTGTCGTGTGGAACGGCCGTAAGCCTCCTGTCCAGCCTATTCGCGGTCGAAGGGTTTATCAGAAAGGCCGCGCGTCCGCTTTGAGGCATGAGAACTGAAGATGTCATATAGGGTGTCGGGATATAAAAAAATATTGCTTGCGGCGGCGCTGTCCATTATAGCGCTGACGCTCGCGGCGTCTTTAGCGCTCGCAGCAAGCGAGGACGACATAGACCAGAAGATCAAACAGCAGGAAAGCGAATATAATAAGATACAGAGGCAGATATCCTCAAATAAACGCAAACTTTCTGAGACGACGAGGAAAGAAAAGGACGTCACCAAGCAGATAGAAGTGCTGAGCCAGAAGATAACGCTTACGCAGCAGAGGGTCAACGTCGTTAATCTAAAGGTCAAACGTCTGCATGGCAATATCGCTAAACTGACTAAAGACATCTGGAACGCTGAAAAACGCATAAGCTACATACAAGATATCCTCAGCACAAGGCTGGTCTCAATGTACAAGTATGGCGGAGTTGCGGAATTCAACCTATTGCTCTCGGCCAACGGCGCGCAGGAGGCCCTCTCTACCTCGTATCTGCTGTCGAAGATGGCGGAGCGCGACCAAGCTCTTATAAAGGACCTTTTTGAACAGAAGAGATCCCTGCAGGAGATCAAAACAAAATTGAACACAGAACGAAGCAATTATGAGAAGCAAGGGGTCATCTTAAAAGGGCAGAAAAAGGAACTCAACGCCGCGGCGGACGATAGAAACGCCCTGCTCTCAAAAGTTCGCAAGGATAAGGCATTATATATGGCAGAGCAGGCTGAACTGCTTAGGGCTTCAAAAGAGCTGCAGGCTACGGTAAAGAAGCTGCTGGCAGAGAAGAGACGCATCAACGCGGCGAGGAACCCTGGGAAAAAAGAGACAGTCTACTACAAGGGTGGGCGCCTTCAGTGGCCTGCGCAGGGCTCTATATCCAGCACGTTTGGCACGAGGATCCACCCGGTCTTTAAGACGAAGATAACCCATACGGGACTCGATATAAGCGCTCCGAAGGGGACTCCCGTCGTCGCCGCTGATTCAGGCGAAGTGCTGTATACGGGATGGATGCGCGGGTATGGACAGGTCATTATAGTCGACCACGGCGCAAACCTGACGACGGTGTACGCACACTTGTCACAGATAGAATGCAAGGAAGGCGCTAAGGTGTCGAGGGGCGCTACAATAGGCCGAGTGGGATCCACGGGGGTCGCTACCGGCAACCATCTACATTTTGAAGTAAGAGTCAACGGCGACGCCGTCGACCCGATGAGATATTTAAGATAGAAGATCGCAGAAGGGGCAGTGATGTCATTGAAAGAAAGAATTAAAAATCTGTCAGCCGGCATTATTATAGGAGTATTGCTTTCGGCGGGCGTTTATATGGTCCCGCAGGCGGTAGGAAGCGACTGGGGCAAGGGACTTCCGTTCACGCCGCAGCAGCTCGCGATAATGAAGCAGATAAAACTCGCCCTCCAGACCTATCAGGTCGACGGAGACAAAGAGGGCAAGATCGACGATAAAAAGATGTACTACGGAGCGGTCAAAGGCATGGTATCGTCTATAGACGACCCGTTTACGCGCTTTGTCGACCCCAAAGGCCTGCAGGAAGAGCAGATAGAGATGGAGGGCGAGTATGGCGGGCTTGGCATCTATATAACGACCAGAGAAGGCCATACCACGGTCATAGCTCCGATAGAAAACACCCCTGCTGATAAAGTCGGGCTAAAGCCGCTCGATGAAATAGTAAAAGTGGAAAACAAAAGTGTCTATGGTCTTTCGAGCGAAGAAGTTGTCAAAATGCTGAGAGGCCCGGCGGGCAAAGCTGTCAAGATTTGGGTCAGAAGAAAGAAAGTGGACAAGCTTATCCCGTTTACCATCGTCAGGGAAATAATCAAGATAAAATCCGTTCGTTATGAAAAAGTTGGAAATGCCGCGTATATCAAAATCAACCAGTTCAACCTCAAGACTGACTCCGAACTCGCGGCGGCAATAAAGACCGCAAGGGCGAACAAGGCTAAAGGTATATTGGTCGACCTTCGCAATAACCCGGGAGGGCTCCTCGATTCATGTGTCAACGTCACGTCCCAGTTTATAGACAAGGGCGTTGTGGTGAGTATGAAGGGGCGTTTTGAGAAAGCTAACGACACTCTTTACGCGCACGAAGGCAGAGCGAACGACCTCCCGTTGGTCGTACTTGTAAACGAAGGCAGCGCGAGCGCGTCGGAGATATTTGCCGGAGCCGTCAAAGACCATAAGCGCGGAACGATCGTCGGCACGAAGACATTTGGCAAGGGTTCCGTTCAATCGCTCTTCAACCTGCCAGATAAGTCGGGCATATATATCACGATAGCGCGTTACGCCACGCCGTCAGGGTTCATCCTCGACCATAAAGGGCTTGAGCCGAACATAAAAGTCGTCGGCGAGCCATTGAAAGACAAAAAAGCGGATAAACAGTATCAGAAAGCGCTCTCTGTTCTTAAAAAAGCTATGGGAGAGAAATAATTATTTCTCTTATCTTAAGATGAGCCGACAGCTGCGCCACCTGCGTACAAAACAAAAGGGAGATAATATAAAGACAGCGGTATTCTTATTATGTGCCGCTGTCGTTTTGTCATTTGTCTGCTGCTACTGCTGTGGAGTAAGTTTGAGCGGCAAACTATCGGACATATTTTCTAAGTCTGACACTGTAAACACAAAAATGGCCTCCCCGAAGAATGGCATCGTCGCTTCGCCGCTGTCGGAGGACAAGCTTACAAGCGGCGACAAGGACACAAAACATGCTGGCCCACAAAAGGTAACGCTCATATCGAACGACGTGAAATCGGAAGGCCATGTTTTGTCAGTCGCGATAATTGTTGACGACGGAGGAAGCAGTATACAGCTGGCACAGGAAGTAGCCGAACTAAAAATCCCAACCACTTGGGCTGTTATTCCATACATGTCCCACTCAAAGGAGACGGCCGAGCTGGCTTCGCAGCACGGCATACCATTGCTGCTGCACCTTCCTATGCAGGCGATAACCGATAAGGACGGCAACGGACAATATCTTGTTGGCAGGGGCATGAGCGCGGAGGAGATACGCCGCGTGACCGTAAAGGCGCTGGATACGATCCCAAGCGCGATTGGCTTGAATAACCACAGAGGCTCGCTTTCGACGGCTGACAGCAAAATCATAAAGCCGGTGCTCGAAGAGCTGAAGTCAAGGGATTTGATGTTTGTGGACAGTAGGACGATTGGCAAAAGCATAGCGTACAGGGACGCGAAAAAAGCAAAGATTAAAGCGTTAAAAAATAACGGCTTCCTTGACAATATCGCCGAGGTGTGGGCGATAGAAGCCCAGTTCAAAACATTTGTCAGATCCGCCGCCAAAAATAGGAGCATGATACTGATTTGCCATTTTAGGCCAGACACCGTTAAGTTCCTTAAAAAACTGTCAAATGAAATGAACGGCATCCCGGCGCGATTTGTCACGATTCCAGAAATGTTCGAGATACAGAGTGAAAATAACTTGGTCGAATAGTATAAAAAAAGTGTTGACATGTCCACAGAAATCGGTATAATAGCTACCGTTGTCGCTGTAGGTTTCGGATGCGAAGCGGGCGGATAGCTCAGCGGGAGAGCGCCTGCCTTACACGCAGGATGTCGTAGGTTCGATCCCTATTCCGCCCACCATTTTGACAACAAAGAAAGTGGAGCTGTAGCTCAG
>JAUNSQ010000127.1:0-2463 GCA_030539135.1 Synergistaceae bacterium
GTCCCCGCCTCAATAGAAGCGTGCAGGACGGCAGGAGTGCGTGTAGCTATGATAACAGGCGACAACAGCATGACCGCGCACAGTATAGCGCATGAGGTCGGCATCGACTCTGCCGGGCTGGAAGAACATCTCGTCGTCACCGGAGACGAACTCGAATCGTTAGAAGAAAGCGCGCTCGCGGAGAAGCTAAAACATGTGACGATCTTCTCGCGAATACTTCCCCGTCAGAAGATGCGGATAGTAAAGGCTTTCCGAGCTATAGGCGAGGTGGTCGCCATGACCGGCGACGGAGTAAACGACGCACCCGCTCTGAAATACGCGGACATAGGGATAGCTATGGGCGAGCGAGGCACGCAGGTCGCGCGAGAGGCGGCCGACATGGTGCTCCTGAACGACGACTTCGCAACGATCGTCGCAACGATACGCGACGGCAGAAAAATATACGACAACAGCAGGAAGGCTATGGAATATATACTCGTCATCCACATACCCATAGCGCTGTCGGCTTTAGCAGCGCCGATACTCGGACTCCCGACGCTCCTCATGCCGATACATGTCGTGCTGCTTGAGATGATAATCGACCCGACGTGTTCTATAGTCTTTGAGCGCCAGCCGGCCGAGGCCGATATCATGAGCAGACCTCCGCGCCCAACGAACTCATCGATAATATCAAAAGAAATACTCGCGAAAGCCCTGCTTCAGGGACTTGTGATATTCGCGGCTATATTCGGCTCATACCTCTACCTGTTGCCGCGCGGCAGCGCGGAGCACGCGCGCACGTTCTTTCTAGTCGTCCTTGTGCTTTCAAACCTCTTCCTAGTCTACGTCAACCGCTCGGACAAAGTCTCCGCGTTCGCGAAAAACCCAGAGGTCGTCTTCGATCCAGTGCCATGGATAATAAACCTCGCGATACTCGGCGGGCTTACGTTGCTCTCGTCAGTCCCCGCGCTGGCCTCCGCGGCCAAACTACAGCCGCTCTCCGCGCTCGAATTCGCGTCGGCATTCGCAATAGCCTTCGCCGCCGCCTTCTGGTGGGAGGCTGTAAAATACTTTAAGAGACACAGGCAGGCGTAACTCTGTCAGATATTACCTCATACAAACATCAGGGCGGCTTTAAAAGCCGCCCTGAATGTTTGCTGTTATCAGAAATGATTTTATGCTATTTGTGTTATGCAGGTTTGTTATCCTTCGATATCTTAAACTGAACGAACCAGACAAAAACCCCCACGCACAAACCAATAACGTCAGTCATTATACCTGGATCAATCAACAATATTGCCGACACTATCAGCAAGACCCTCGTCCAATTCGGCAGACTCGTTTTCAAATACCCCTGAATTCCTGCGGCCATCAATGTAACGCCTAAAACGGCAGTCGTTGCGGACCAGACTATTTGCACTGTTGTCGCGCCCTGTAGGACTAATACGGGATTGACTACAAACATGAACGGAACTAAATAACCCGCCATCGCCACCATAAACGCTTCTACCCCTGTCTTCATCGGGTCAGAGCCGGCTAAGTTGGCCCCGGCATACGCCGCGATAGCGACAGGCGGCGTAATGTTTGATATTACCGCAAAATACAGGATGAACAGGTGCGCGGCCATTGGGTTGATTCCCAGTTGTATTAAGGAAGTGGCGGACAGCGCGGCGGCGATAACATACGATGCAGTGGTCGGCATCCCCATGCCGAATATTATTGTTACGATGGCAATCAGTATCAATGCAACCATCGTAATATTGTGGGACAGTGACAATATCATGCTGCCCAGAGTAAGCGCAAATCCCGTCTTTGTGACCGCTACAACAATTATCCCAGCGCCGGCTAACGCAACCGCGACCATACATGCGCTCTGTCCGGCGTCGGTGAAAGTTTCGACCAGACGTTTTGGCAGCAGCCATGTATCACGTTTCAAGAAGCTTAGACCAAAGCATAATACAATTGTCGAGAAACAGGCTAGAAGCGGGGAGTAGCCTAGGCAAAGCATCGTAAACAATATCACGATAGGCGAGAAAAGATAGAGGCGTTTGCGAATGAATGTCCATTTCGGAAGGTCCGCTCTGTCTTCGCCGTTGATGCCGTCCCTGCGGCATCTGAATTCTATCATCATCCAAATCGAGTAGTAATAAAGGACTGCTGGGATAAGCGCCGCCAACGCGATCTTTATATATGGGACGGACAGGTTGTCCGCCATAACAAATGCGGCCGCGCCCATAATAGGCGGCATTATCTGTCCGCCTGTCGAAGCGGCAGCCTCGACCGCTCCGGCAAATTCGGGCTTGAACCCCGATTTTTTCATAAGTGGGATCGAGAATGTCCCCGTGGCGTAGACGTTCGCAACGGCGGAACCCGTCAATGTTCCAAACAGGCAGGAACTAAGTGTCGCTATCTTAGCAGGGCCACCTCTGGAAGCTCCCGCAACCATTCGCGCAAAATCCGTGAAGAATTCTCCAGCTCCAATTG
>JAUNSQ010000127.1:2473-4427 GCA_030539135.1 Synergistaceae bacterium
ATTGAAAAAACGAAGGAGCCAAAAATTATAAACATAACGACATGCGTGGCCGAAGTGCTCATAAGCAACCCATAAATTCCTTCGCCCGTAGTCATGTAAATCGATTCAATAAGTTTAGCGTAAGTCATGCCTCTGTGATAAAGAAGTCCGGGCAAGTATTTTCCGAATGGCAGATAGAGAAGGAAGATTACGATCAACCCTGCCATGACCTGCGATACAGATCTTCTTACCGCCTCTATAACCAACAATATCAATAATGATCCGAGAACCATTTCCACCATAGTCAGCGGAGTCACATAAGCTATTCTATTCTCTAAATACCCTTTTTCTACAACAACATAGATTGAGGGGAGCGTCGCCATGAAAGCAAGGACATAGTCAAGCAAACTTGGCGAATTTTGATTTGATTTCTTTGTGCATGGATAAAGAAGAAATGCCAGGGGGAGCAGGCATCCAAAATGGACTCCTCTCTGCACATAGGGAGAGAAACTTCCCATGTATGCGGCATATAAATGGAACAGGCATAGAACCGAACATAAACCCGCAACAATGTATCCAGGAAACCCTTGCAGCTTTCTCATATTTTTACCTCCGTAACACGTAACATCAGACACTGTTCACGTTTTAAATAGGCCCCCGTCGGGTGCAAAACGCTTTACATCCGGCAGGGGCCATTGATACATAAAACTTTATTTCTTGAATCCCTTGTCTTTAAAATACTTCTCCGCGCCCGGATGGAGAGGGACGCCCGCAGACTTCCAGCTGGTGGCTACGTTAAACGCGGCCATTGTCGGATGGATCTTGCGAATTTCGTTCTGGTTTTTGCTCAACACTTCAAGCAAAGTATAAACCGCGTCGTCTGATACTTTCTTATTGACAGCCAGTACTGTCGGTGAAACGACTGTCTGGATATCATTTTTCTGGAACTTATAAGTACCGGCCTTGACCGTGACTTTCTGCATGGCATGGTTCTTAACAAAATAGTCGATCAGCTCTTTCGGCATGCTGAGCAGCGTGACTTCGCGGGCTGTAGCGATTTCCTGAAGCGTTCTGGAAGGAATGCCAATATGGTTGAACATAAGATCGGTATGTCCGTCTGTCGCCATCTGCGGCCAGTCGCCATATTCAGAATTGGTGACATTGCCGCCGCGTTTGGATATATCGCTGGCAGAAATCTTATAGAATTCCAGAATTCTGTCAAAATACCAACCCGTCGACGTCGATTTGATCCCCGTCAAGATTTTTGCCGCAGGCTTCCCTGTTAAGGCGTCTTTGAATGAAGATATCTTGCTCTTTGACAGCGCGCTGATCTCGAGGTACATAGGCATAAATCCGCCAGTTACCGCGCAGAGATCTGTATAACTCTCGTTATATGGATTTTTGCCCGCGCGGGCAGCCAGTCCGAATGAACCGTACATCAGTCCCATATCAGCGCCATGCTTTCCAACTACCGCGGGGTTTGATATACCGCCGCCGGGGAGTACTTTCAGTGTGATATTGCATTTTTCTTTATTCACTATTTCGGCGATGGAGGCAAAGATGCTGTACCAGCTTCCAGACGTCCCTCCTGCAACCAGTTCTATCGTCACAGGCGTTTTCGGAGCTCTCTTAAATTCAGCGGCTTCGGCAAGGTTGAACTGCGTTGTGAGTGCAAGGATTGCAAGTGCTATTACAAACGATGTGATACGTTTTGACATTACTTTCATCCTCTCTTAGTATGTTGAATATATATGTGAGTTTCTCCGTTACGTGTTACTAATTCTGCTGGCGGAGCGGGTTGCCCACTAAGACTCCCGACTCCATGATCTTCTTTCCATCTACAAATATCGTTGGACTTAGGAAAATCGCGTCTATGTGACATGCGGCTTTTACTGTTCCGCCTTGAGACAAGTTTGTGCCAAAGCCAATGTGACATGTTGTGATGGCGCTTTCGTCTTCGACGTAAGAGTTTCCT
>JAUNSQ010000009.1:0-13354 GCA_030539135.1 Synergistaceae bacterium
AATACAAAGAGATAATGCCGCTTTTGATTTCCGCGCGGACATTGCTTGACACAGCCGCTTATCTTGAAAAAAACGGTAAAAATCTTTAAATTGATGCGACTAAACGCGCAAAACAAGTTATAATTAAAAAAACGAAGACCTAGTTCAAACGGAAGGAGGACGACAGTAAGATGCTGCATCGTATAAAATTATTTGGAGCCGTTGTTTGCGGAGCCGCCATTATCTCAGTCGGCGCGTACCTCTGCTTTATGCTGTCGCTCTCGTCTCATTTGACCTCCGTACTTCCCGAGCCGTCGGACAAGAGGCCGTATGTTCTCGTCGAGACACACAAGAAGACATATCCGAAAGCCGTGTCCGCTTTCTTGACGGATGGCGTGTACGCGCTCCTGCGCAAAGGGACGCCGCGCAACATGATGCTCTCGATCGCGCCGCTTGCCGAGGACGCGGCCGTGTTGGTAGAGGAACTCGAGGACAGTTCGGTAGAGGTCTACCTTGCCATGCGCTTCTCGGGTAAAGAGATGGGACTTCTCAAAAAGGGCCAGCTCCCCGACTCTGTCAAAGAGGCGCTTAAAGCGCCAAGTGTGAGGGCCGGCGCCGAAAAAGGAATATGGTTGCTTTCAGCCGAGGACGTCCAGTCCCCGGTATTTTATAAAGTTGACGGCAAACGCGTCATAATGGCCGCGGACGAGACGCCGTTCAGGGTGATGGCCAGCCTCGCATCAGGACGCGGCAGCTCCGTTGGCAGAAAGAAATGGCATGAGGAGAAGTCATGGCCGAGCCATATAGAGATATGCGACGGAGGCGCTTTCACAGCGTCGCGTGAGAGATCCGCGCCGCTTAAACTCGAGGCGGCATGGCGCGGGTTTGACCGCAAAAAAGAATCCGACCCGGCGGGAGAACTCAGATGGCGCGTTATTGGGCTTGAAGACCTCTTTGGCAGCCAAGTCCTCAGCGCGTTCAAACCAAAGAAATGGGACACCTCAAACTGTCTGATTCCCGACCCGCTCCTGCTGTCGATGGGGGTCAGCCTGCCGAACCTCGACGGGTCTCCCAAGGATTGGCCCTTCCCGCTGAAAACTATCGGCGAGCTTGGAACGAAGATGGAGCTTAGTGAAAAACAAATACGCGAGTTGATATCCGGCCAGATGATAATGTCGCTCGGCGGACAGAACCGCATACTGTGGTTCTCGCTCCCCGGCTTTATGGTCGAGTTCACCGGGGAGAACAAACTGCTCAAGGAGCTCGTCTCTGCATTCTGGGACAAACTTTTCTTTGGCGCGGAACCGAAGCCCGTCAAAGGATTTGATTACGGAGGCACGGCAATGCTCCCATTCTCCGTAATGGGCGCTGGCCGCGGGAACATCGCGGTGCTAGGGCTGCTCTCGCCGGAGACGCTTAAAAATCAAAACAGGCTCGGACGTTTCCTCAAAGACGACGAGAAGGCAATCGGGTGGCTCGCGGCGGATCTTCCGCGCATCGGTGCGGCGCTCAGCGATATGACGAAGGTCAATTCCTTCGTCGAGGACGAAGAGACCGAAGACGAAGACTCGACCCCGCTGTTTGGCACCGACAAACCTGCTGTTGACGAGCTGAACCACGACAACACGGAGCCGTTCCAGCCGGAGATGAACTTCTCCCCGTTCGACCAGAGCATCACGGATTCGTTCGGCAGCGTCCTACGCGGGCTCGGCAACGTCCTGATCGTATGGGAGAAGCCGGAATCAGGAAGGCTCAACTGGTTTAAGACCACCGTTAAAAACGGCGCGAGATAGTTTAGGGATTTGTATCCATAAGACGGACGGTTTTTGCCGCCCGCCTTTTTTTGTATTAAAATACACTAATATCATCGGACAGAATTTTTGGAGGGTTTTTACCATGCACAGCAATGCGCTAAAAGTACTAAGAGAACGTGGATTTGTCGAATGGAGCAGCCACGATAAAGAGCTCGAAGACCACTTCCTCAACAATATGGTCACAGGATATGTCGGATTTGACCCGACGGCGGACAGCCTTCATGTCGGCAACCTTGTCGCTATAATGGGGCTGGCTTGGCTCCAGCACCTTGGACACAAACCGATCGCCATCGCTGGCGGCGGGACGGGACGCATCGGAGATCCGTCGGGTAAGAGCGCCGAGAGGAACCTCCTCGGTGAAGATACGATAGAACATAACGTCTCCTGCATAGCCAAACAGCTCGAACACTTCCTCGACTTCAATTGCGGCGAGAACAGCGCTCAGATAGTCAACAACAACGACTGGCTCAAAGAACAGAACTTCATAGAATTTCTTCGCGACACGGGAAAATTTTTCACGGTCAGCTTCCTCGTCAACAGAGAATATGTCCGCAGCCGTGTGCTTGACCCCGATAAATCCATAACCTACACGGAGCTCTCATACATTTTGCTCCAGGCCTTCGACTTCAACCACCTCTACAACGAATACGGATGCACGCTCCAGATGGGCGGCAACGACCAGCAGGTCAACATCATCGCCGGAATGGACCTCACGCGCAAAAAATCCGGCGGGCAGTGCTACGGCATCACCTTCCCACTGCTCCTCAACTCACAGGGCAAAAAATTCGGCAAGTCCGAGAGCGGGGCGGTCTACCTCTCAGCCGAGCGCACAAGCGTATATAAGTTCTACCAGTTCTGGATAAACGTGGACGACAGCGACCTAGAAAAACTCTACAAGCGCTTCACGTTCAGAGAGCTCGACGACATCGCGGCGCTCCTAGCAAAGCATAACGAAGCCCCGCACCTCCGCATGGCACAGAAAGAACTCGCATGGGAGATGACCTGCCGCGTCCATGGCGAAGAAGCGGCGAAGCGTGTTCGTGACGCTAGCGCGGTGCTCTTCGGCGAGACCGACATCAAAGACGCGACGCAGGACGTGCTTGACACATTGGCTGCGGAAATCCCGTGCGCGGCGGCGAACCTAGCGGAGACGCCGGGCGTCACAGACCTGCTCGTGCTCTGCGGGTCCTGCGACTCAAAGGGCAACGCCAAGAAAAAGATAAAAGAGGGCGGCGCGTACCTCAACGGACAGAAAATCACCGAACCGGGCCGCCAAGTAACGCAGGAAGACCTCCTCGCCGGAGGCTACATACAGCTCAATGTCGGTAAAAAAGACTTCCGTCTCGTAAAATTCGACTAACGAACATAATTAAAATATTTAAAAACACGTAAAACAAAGGCCTTGGAAGATTTTCCAAGGCCTTTGTGCTGTATTGTCCAAAATAATTATTAGTCTTGTCTCGTTTCTTTATAATGCCCTTAAATCTTGTATATCCATATTGCTCTAAAATACCAAAATATTACATAATATATTTGACATAATCTGGAATACCAAATATCATTCATAACAGGAAACATAATTTGCAATTGTCAAAAAATATACTAATTTGAGGGGGTTATATGCTTTGATTCGTATCGGTGTAGCTCAGATTGACGTAAAAATTGGAGACAGAGAAGCAAATTACCGCAGAGTCGAAAAATGGATGGAGGAATATTACACTCCGTCTGCAACAGAAACTGTCGTTATCCTGCCTGAAATATGGGATGTCGGTTATGCCATCGAAGAACCGAAAAAATATGGAGATCCTGACGCAAAACAAGCGATAGAATTTCTTGGAAGCCTCGCGAAGAAATATAACGTATGGTTCGCTGGCGGTTCCGTCCTTGCCCAGACGGCAGAGGGAGCTTTTAACAGAGCTCTAGTCATCAACCCCAAGGGCGAATATGTGAACCATTACGACAAAGCCCACCTCATTCCGCTTATGGATGAAGACAAATACCTTAAAGATGGCAAGAGGGAATGCCTCTTTGATGTAGCCGGACTCACCGCTGGCTGCGTGATTTGTTATGACCTGCGCTTCTGTGAGTGGCTTAGGCTTTACGCTTTGCACGGCGCTAAGGTTCTCTTCATTTCGGCCGAATGGCCAACGATTAGGATAGACCACTGGCGCGCTCTGCTCAAGGCCCGTGCGATAGAGAACATGATGTACGTAGTCGCATGCAACAGGGTTGGCAATTCCAAAAACACGGAGTTTGGCGGACATTCTGTGATCCTTGACCCATGGGGCGAGATCGTTTACGAGGCCGGCAAGAATGAAGCAGGGGCATTCATAGAGATAAACCCGGAACAAGTGCAGCAGATTAGAGACCATTTGAAAGTTTTTGAAGTTCGTCACCCGGAACTTTATAAAGAATAAGCGTATAAATTTTCAAAGGAGCGGATAACAAATGTCCAAGTTTAAAGTTTATGCCACAGACATCACCTGGCCGGACCTCGAAATCGAGAAGGACATCCTGAAGGATGTTGCCGACGTTACGCTTTCCACCGGGAAGAACACTGAAGAGATATGCGCTCAGGGGAACGACGCCGATGGGCTTATGGTCCTCTTCACGCCGATGAACCGCGAAAACCTTTCCCATTTCAAGAACGCTAAGATACTTCTTCGTACCGGGATTGGCACGAACAGCGTAGACCTTGACGCCGCTACGGAGATGGGAATCATCGTCTGCAACGTGCCGGATTATTGTCAGGAGGAAGTCGCCGACCATACAATGGCGCTCTTCCTTGACATAACCAGAAAGATGGTCGAACTCGTGAACCAGACGCGCAACGGCGGATGGAATATGTCGATTGCAGACCCCGTGCCACGCTACAGAAATAAAATATTTGCGCTGGCAGGATGCGGCGGTATCGGAAGAATGGTCGCTCATCGCGCACAGGCTTTCGGTCTGCAGACGATAGGTTATGATCCATATCTGCCCGAAGAGGTCTTCGCGAAAAACAACATCAGACGTTGCGCGACAATAGACGAGCTGCTTAAAGAAGCAGACTTTGTTTCGCTGCACATGCCGCTCACTCCAGAGAGCACGCACGTGATAGACGCGAGGGCCCTATCGCTGATGAAGCCGTCCGCGTATCTGATCAACAGCGCGAGGGGACCGCTTGTTGACGAAGACGCACTCTACGAAGCATGCAAGAACAAACAGATCGCGGGAGCGGCGCTTGATGTTACTGTATGCGAACCACCGGCGGGCCACGATAAATTTGTCACTAAGCCGAAATTTCTCGAACTGTCCAACGTGATACTCACGCCGCATGCCGCGTGGAACTCCGACGAAGCCATCCCGGAACTCCGCGTGAAGGTAGCTGAAGAACTCAAACGCTTCTTCAATGGTGTGAAACCGATAAATGTGGTTAATAAAGCGGTACTTGAGAAATACAATTTTAAAGGCTAGGCAAATATAATATTTCTGACAGGCGTCAAATGTAACAAAAATATCAAACATAAAGGAGAGTAATATTATGAAAAAGCGTTCTATTCTGTCACTCGTACTCATCGCGCTCATGGTCGTACTGGGATGCATGCCGGCATTTGCGGCTGCTAAAAAGCCCCTCGTACTGCGTATCGGACATGTTGTAACCGAGAATGGCGGAGAGCATCTCGGCTCCCTCAAACTCAAAGAGATACTTGAGAAGAAATCAAACGGCGCTATCAAAGTCGAAGTTTTCCCGAACGGCCAGATGGGTCAGAACCGTGAAATGATCGAGTCAATGCAGGCCGGAACTCTTGACATGGGACTCCCCGCGCTTCCGGCACTCGGTGGATTTACGAAATCGACGAGAGTCTTCGACCTCCTTTATCTCTTCAACGATCGTAAAGAAGCTGAAAAGGTTCTCGATGGGCCGGTAGGCAAAGAAGTCGCAAAGTCAGTCGAAAAATCAGGTGTTAAAATTATATCTTGGTGGTCACAGGGATTCCGTGAATCAACTACAAACCGCAAATTCACAAAGCCGTCGGAACTCAAAGGCCTAAAGATTCGCGTTATGGACAACCCGCTCCACATAGAAGCTTGGAACACGCTCGGTGCCAGCGCCATCCCGATGGCATTCTCAGAAGTCCTTACGAGCCTCCAGCAGGGAGTTCTCGACGCGCAGGAGAATCCTTATCAGAATATAGTCCAGTCTGGATTCGATAAAGTACAGAAGTACGTAATCGAAACGGGACACCTTTATGGTCCGCTTCCGCTCGTCTTCTCAAAGAAGGTATGGGACAAACTTACGCCTGAGCAACAGAAGATGATACAGGCCGCGGCTGACGAAACGAAGCTCTACGAACGCGAAGAGCAGGAAAAGATCAACAGCGGTCTCCGCGCGCAGATAATCAAAGGCAAAAAGACACAGGTCGTAACGCTTACACCGGCACAGAAAGCCGAATTCCGTAAGATGCTCCTCCCGCTCTACAAGAAACACGCTCCTTCAATGGGCGGCCTTCTCGAAAAGATATATCAGCAGCTTGGCCGTAAGGTAGACTTTAAATAAGTTTAGGCATTTCTTTCCCTTAATAACAAGCTAGGCGCTGGGTCCCGGGTTTATCCCGGGGCCCGCCTCTCAGAGCTTGCAGGCAAGGAGGTTCTTCTTTGAAAAAGAGTATATGGCAATATCTCGATATGTGGGAAGAAGTGATCTTGGCAGTAGTCTCGGCGTTCATGCTTGCCACCTTGGCGGTACAGGTGTTCTGCCGCTACTTCCTCTCCTTCTCTTTCAGCTGGGCTGAGCAGGGAGCAAGGATAGGGTTCGTCTGGATCACACTGATTGGCTTTAGCCTCGCGGCAAAGAAGGGTATGCACCTTAAGATAGATATCCTTCCGCAGTTCTTCCCGAAATCGGCAAAGGCGGTAAATCTTTTCTCGGAAATAGTGACGATTTTGTTTGGCTTTGGCATGGGATACTTGATTCTGAAGACAGTTCTCATGCAGATTGAATTTGAACAGTATTTCGCATCCATTCCGTGGCTGCCGACGTGGACGATGTACATAGCCGGCGTTATCGGGTTCTTTGGGCTCTCCCTAAGAACGATGCAGAATGTGTATTGCAGCTTTAAAGATAATAAGCAGAAACCGTCTGTAACAGAAACGCGCAGCGAAGAGTATCTGCAGAAAGAGGAGGCTGATTCATAATGACAGCGGTACTATTAACTTCCCTATTTATCGGCCTGATCTTCTCTATTCCTATAGCAATCGCGATGGCCGGCGCGTGCGCCCTCGTCTTTATAGTGTTCTATGGCGGCGGAAGCATGCTCCAGCTCCTTGCTCAGGCGATGATAACGACTGCGGATTCCTTCCCTCTGATGGCCATACCGTTCTTCATGCTCGTCGGCACGCTGATGTCGCGCGCCGGGCTTGCCGAAGAGATAATCAACGTAGGCGACGCGCTTACGGGTAGCCGCCCTGGCGGGCTTGGGATATCGACGATTGTCGCATGTATGATATTCGCGGCCATTTCCGGTTCGGGCCCTGCAGTCGTCGCGGCCCTTGGAGTCATCCTCGTCCCGGCAATGGTCGAGCGCGGATATGACCCCGCGTACGCGGGCTCCATTGTAGCTGCCGGAGCCACTATAGGGCCGGTAATCCCGCCTAGCATACCTATGATCATATACAGCGTAATCGCTGGTACTTCCGTCGTCAGCATGTTCGCTGGAGGCGTTGGCCCAGGCATACTGATGGGCCTAGTGCTGATTATGGTGAATATGTACGTGTCGAAGAAGCGCGGATATGTTGGCAAACCACGCGGAGGCGGTGCAAAATGGATTTTTGGCCAGTGCTGGAAGGCGAAATGGGCGCTCTTCCTGCCGATCATAATCCTTGGAGGAATTTACGGAGGCGTCTTCACGCCGACGGAAGCGGCCGTTGTCGGAGCTGTATACGCGCTGCTCACGGGTATTTTTATCTACCATCAGCTGAGCTTTAAGAAGATATACGACGCGCTGGTCGAAGCCGCGCTGCTCTCCTGTCTCTCGATGTTCATACTTGGCGGAGCCACGACGTTCGGCCGCCTAATGACGATGGAAAAGATTCCGCAGACGCTCGCGGCCGCGATGCTCTCGATAAGCAGTTCACCGTTTGTAGTCATGCTCATGATAATGGGCTTCCTGCTGATAACCGGCATGTTCATCGATACGACGTCGAACGTAGTGCTTTTCACGCCGCTCTTCCTGCCAATCATGACGCAGCTTGGCTATAGCCCGGTCCTCTTTGGTGTTGTAATGGTCATGAACCTTTGCATGGGCATGATAACGCCGCCTGTTGGGGTCAACCTATACGTCGCGCAGGGAATATGCAAGGCTCCGTTCGATAAAATGATAAAAGAGACGATACCTCTTGTCGTAGCTCTGTTGGTAGCTATTTTGATAACTATCATCTTCCCGGAGATATGCCTCTGGCTGCCTAAGTCATTGGGAATGATGGTTTAGGAAATAGTCGTCTGGAAATATTGCGCAAATCATAGTATCATATCAATAAGGGGAAACGGCATGTGCATCAAAGTTATGTTGTGCTATTTTCCCTTATTTTTAATGTTTAAGCATCCATGCAACATATTCAATTAAAAGGGAATTGATCTATTTGATGACGCCATATCCGCCGTTCGCCGTAAAGAAGGAACAGTCTCTTTCAGGCACTATCTACGAAAAAATCAAAGATAAGATAATCATCGGGGAGTATCCTCCAAACACTCCGCTGCTTGAGAGGTCGCTCGCCGAGGATTTTGGCGTAAGCCGCACTCCCGTGAGAGAGGCATTGAAGCGCTTGTTGATGGACGACCTTATCACGTGGGAAGAGCGGCGTATGGCGCTTGTCTCTACGATAAACGAGAAAGATGTCCGAGAGTTGTTCGTAATGCGCCAGATGATAGAGCCATTCGCGATAAGACGTACTTTCAGCGTGGGCGAGCCGAAATTATTGGCCGGGTTTCTCGCCCCGATAATCAACGAGATGAAAGAGCTAAAGAATGACCATGTCGGCCTTATGAAAAAAGATATGGACTTTCACAGCACTATTATCAATTCTCTGCAAATACAGATGCTCTCACAGATGTGGCAGAATATCAGCGACAAAATGACGCGCATCGCCATCTACTCGATACACGCGAAGAGAAAGCCAGAATCCATCATCGAGGAACATAACAAAGTAATAGACGCACTTTGGAATTGTAAATTGGAAGACGCTCTCGCCTGTATCGAAAATCATCACGCTAATATCTTAACGGCATATAAGATCAAGCACGACGATTATATGTAGCCTTGTCATAACAAGGAAATTAAATATAAATACGTGCGCAAATAAGAGAGGCCCCGCGATATCTCGCAGGGCCTTCTGTGTCATAAGGCGCTGATGTTAGAATTTGACCAGGCCGTCTATCTTCGACATCTTGCAGCCTTTGTACATATTGGCTACGCGCATGAGGAAGTTGAGCTTGTCGATGCGTTCGCCCGAGCGTGGGCAGCCGTTTTTGATGAACGGGACGTGGAGACCTACGGCGAGGTCCATCACAACGTCGCCGATAACGCCGCCCGACCTCCCGGATGGGATAGAGATCAACCCTTTTGATTTTGCGAACTCATGCGCGTCCAGCGCCTCGGAGATCGTGCCGACTTGATTTGGCTTGAGAATGAACCCGTCGATAGAATTCGTCTCACATGCCCTTTCGATTCGTCCCTTGTTGGTAACGGTGAAGTCGTCGGCTATGATCAATGTCTTTGTGATATTCTTATGAGCCAGTTCGTATCCGCCCCAGTCGTTCTCGTCAAGCATGTCCTCGACGAACACAAAGTTCCAGCGTTCTGTCATGCCTTTGAAGTAATCCACTATCTCTGCCGAGGTAAGATGTTCTCCGTTAAGGTAATAAGTGTTTGTCTTCTCGTCGAACATTTCGCTTGACGCGCAGTCCAGCGCAAACGCGCATTTATCGGTATAGCCGCAGAGGTCTATGGCCTCTTGCATGAGTTTGAGGAGAGCTTCAGGATCCTCAGATGGTGCGATCCATCCGTATGAACGCCCCACCCCAGGTTCTTCTCCAGTATACTTTTTAATGACTGGCCCCAGCTTCTGAAATACCTTTACTGCTATCTCCACAGCCTCCTCGATACCGTCGGCGCGATAGGGCATCACTATAAATTCGTTGATGGCTTGGGTGAGTCCCGTGTACTTGCCGCCGTTTATGACGTTGAAGGATGGAATAGGGACGCTCTTGATATCTCCGTGGGCTATATAGTCGTACAGCGGTCTGTGGTTTGACTCGGCGGCGGCGCGAAACGCCGCTATCGATGTGCTGTAAATAGCGTTTCCACCTAATTTGCTCTTGTCGGAAGTACCGTCCAGCTCGACCATCTTACCGTCGATGCCGGACTGGTCTTCGACGTCCAGCCCGATGAGTTGAGGCGCAATTATGTTGTTTACGTTATCTACGGCCTTATGGACGCTCATCCCGTCGTATTCTTTCGGATCGTTGTCCCTCAGGACGCACGCCTCGTATTTTCCGACGGAGCTGCCCGTCGGCGCCGCTCCACGCCCCAGCGCGCCGCGCTCGGTCACGATGTCGACTTCGACTAGAGGTCTGCACTTACAGTCTATTAGTTGCCTTGCCGTTACTGATTTGATTTTATCCATCATATTTCTCCTTTATTGGCGTTGTTATTCAGAAATTTTCGGAACATACAATATATTGAAATCGCAGAGATTAGTCCCAGTATTGCCTGTGAAGACCACATCCCCGATCTTATCGAGCGCCTCATAGCACGAATGGCCGCGCAGCGCTGCATATAGATCTACGCCGCTGTCAACGGCAGCCTTGTAGCTCTGGGAGTCAGTAATACCCCCCGCCACGGGCGTTGTTCCGTCGGTTCCCTCTGAGTCTATTGAGAACATACAGCAGCCTTTTGTTTTCGCCGCTGTTATCGCGAAGCTTGCCGTGAGCTCCTGCCCGGGGCCGCCGTGTCCTTTGATCTCGCTGTTTGATAGGATCTTTGTTGTGGTCTCTCCGGAACTCAGGATAACGCAGGGCGCTTTCACAGGGTTGCCATAGGCCTGTATCTCCCTAGCAATAGATGCGAAGATCGAACCAGCGTCGCGGCTCTCGCCTTCTAGGAAAGAACTCAGTATTATTGCGTTGAGTCCCATCTTCTCAGCAGCTTCTTTCGCGTATATGCATGAATCCGGCAAAGTATTGAGCAGGAAGTATGTGTTTTCTGGGAATGCCTTTGGCGTTTCAAACTCGGGCCCTGCACTCATAATATGGTCGACTACAGCCTTTGGCAGACGGTCCTCCACCTGATAGTCGCGGATGACGCGGCGGGCCTCTTCGAGTGTCGTCTGGTCGGGGCCCATAGGAGTCCCTTTATATTTAAGATATGGTTCTCCGATATCCCCCGTAGCTGGGCTGCCAACCGCGTCGCTTATGCCAAAGCCGATAAGCTCGGCTCCCGTTGATTTGATACGCTTTGCTAACATCCCACCGTTCATCTGAGAAATATGCCGCCTGATAGCATTTATCTCAAAGATATTCGCTCCTGATTTGAGCATAACGTCCGTCGTGTCTATCTCATCTTGGAGAGATATGCCATTGATTGGGCAGCTCATGAGCGCGGAACTGCCGCCGCTGATTACGACGATAAACAAGTCGTCTGGGCCGGAGGAGTCAACAAGCCCTAGTATCTCCTTGCAGGCCATAAGTCCCGTCTCATTAGGCAGGGGATGTCCGCCGATGAAGACCTCTGTCTTTCTAAATACGTCGGTGTCCTCTGAAATCTTGACTATCGCTATCCCCCTTGTGAGACGGTCGCCAAGGATTTCGTCGACAGCCATCGCCATGTGATTGCAGGCTTTACCGGCGCCAAGCAGATATATATTGCGTTTCTTCGAGAGATCCCAGCTCTTTGTCCCTATATGGAGGACGTCTCCGTCCATGCTCATTATGCTTTTGATGCGTCGATAAGCGTCAAGCCGCCGTAAAACATTTTCCGCGATATCAAGGACTATTTTTCTTGATTCCCAATCGCCATGTGAAAGAATTTGCTCCGAATTTTGAATTTTGTTTGCCATAAATATCACCCTCTATTTGTATTGTCGTCTTAAACTTTCGTCGTCAATTTTTCCTGCCTTATCCTTGAATCGGCCGCGTGTCTCCTGTACTCCATAGGTCGGCAGTTCATCTCTTTGCGGAAACATTCCGTGTAGTAGCTGCTGCTGCCAAACCCGTTCTGCTGCGCTATCTCCGCGATGCTCATGTTGGTAGTGGAGAGCATCTTGAGGCTTTGGGCTATACGATAATTGATAAGATAACGGAACGGGGTCGTATGCATTATGCGGGAAAAGATACGACAGCATTCACCCTTGCTTATGTGGACGGCAGAAGAAATGTCGCTCAAGGAGATACGTTCCATGTAGTTTTTGTGGATATACTGACGAAGCGCCCGTATCCTCTGTTTGTCTGCAAAAGTGACCGGGGCGGAGTTTTCGATAATGCCGCGGTTGTTTGTCAGCAGGCGCAGCCAAATCTTACAGAGCAGGGCTTTCAGCTCTATCTCGTAGCCGTATGACTGAGCCTCGTCTATTTCGGCCATCCGAAGGAGCAGTCCGCATATTTCTTTGTGCCACGGCGTGGAGTTAAGATGGATCACCTCCATGTCGTTCGACGTGAGCAATGGGTCGACATAATACCTGCGTATAAGGCTGTTCGTGCCTTCCGAAATCATTTTCGGATTGAAGTTGACGCAGACATATACGCTGTTTTCATCGTCGGTCTGTTTTATCTCATGTGGACAGCCTGAATTGATAAAGATTCCTTCACCTTTTTCGACAAAAAAGGACCCAAGCGGCGTCTCGAACATAACCGAGCCCTCCGTCACCACGGCAATCTGCACTTCGTAGTGCCAATGGGGGACATTCGCGCAATGTTCCTGCGACACGAGCTGTTTGTCCATAGACATCGGAAAATCATCAGTTCCGTGTTCTGTCAGCTCCTGTCCAGTGTTATCTACAAAAATTGGGCGAAATTTCATAATTGACCTCCATGTATAAAACGAAGAATTATTTACATGGCAAAGATAAGAGATAAGCTACGATATATCAAGCCATTTTTATCGTTATATTGCGTATAAATTTCGTCAAGTTACAGAAAAAAATGTCGAGGGCGAAAATTATTTATTCGGAGGAAATTGCGATGATATAGCTATCTATTTTGGTAAGACTTCGATTTTAGCAGCCCTGGTGTGGTAAAAATATCAGGAGAAATTATGTAAATATCTTATTGTTAATATTTCGATAAAACACATTAACAATCAAATAGATTATTTCTATGCTTATGACTATAAAGGTATCAGTTTTCAATACCTTATACGAAAGGGTGTAAATACAATGGACACAAAAATCGAATTCCTGTATCTGTCGGAACCGGATATGATAAGCGCGGGTGTGAACGACGCCGCGAGGTGTATCGAGACTTGCGGAGAGGTCTTCAAGCTGCTTGCCGCCGGAGACTACCTTATGGGCGGAAGCAACCATAACAG
>JAUNSQ010000009.1:13364-19290 GCA_030539135.1 Synergistaceae bacterium
ATAATCTTCCCGAAAGAGACTAAATTCCCCAATATGCCGGTAGCTGGCCCTGACAGACGTTTCTTTGCCATGCCCGCCTATCTTGGCGGTCGTTTCGACGTCTGCGGCAACAAATGGTATGGCTCAAACGCAGCCAATACATCAAAGGGACTTCCGAGGTCTATACTGACAGTCCTTTTGAATGATAAAGATACTGGCGCTCCTTTGTCTCTGATGTCGGCAAACCTTTTGAGCGCGGCTAGAACGGGCGCAGTCCCAGGCGTCGCTACAAAGTATCTCGCCAGAAAAGATTCTTCTGTTTGCGCTGTGCTCGGATGTGGGCCGATAAATAAATCATGCCTGCGCAATATAATGACACAGGCCAAAAACATCAAGACGATAGTCTGCTTTGACCTCTTTATTGAGAAGGCGCAAGAACTTGCCAAGTGGACGGAAAAGGAATATGGAGTAAAGGGAATTGCCGCGGAAGATGTGAAATCGGCCATAGCTGACGCGGATATCGTTACGGTAGCCGCTTCGAGGCTGAAACCTCTTCTCATCGAAAAGGCATGGGTCAAAGAGGGCGCTACGGTTTTGCTCACAGGCCCGGCGAAGGGCGACGACGCTTTCTGGGCGGAGAGCCGCATCGTACTCGACCATGTAGGTCTTCACGAGTCCTATGTCGACGAGGCCATAGCTTCAGGGGACAAACAGAACTACTACAACGGCGTTATCGGCGGCCCGATATACAAGCTGATAGACGACGGAAAACTTCCGGCACTGAAAGATTCCACGGACATCGGCAACGTGATCCTCGGCAATAAGCCTGGACGTGTAAACGACAAAGAAAATATCATATTTGTAGCCTGCGGCATGGCTGTGTTTGATGTCGCATGGGGATATGACCTCTACAAATACGCGCTCGAACATAACATCGGCCAGAAACTGCTTCTTTGGGACAAACCATTTCTCAACTAAACTTTTTTAAAGCATAGGAGGAAACATGATGTACGAAGAACTCAAGAAAATCACCGCCGAACTTAAACCACAGATGATCGATTTTTGTCAGCGCCTTCTTCATATACCGGCGCTCTCAGGAGAGGAGAAGGGAGTCGCCGACCTCTACATCGCCGAGATGGAAAAACTTGGGTACGATGAAATATTCCGCGACGAATGGGGAAATGTCGTAGGCATAATCAACGGCCAGCTTCCCGGTCCTTCGGTCATGTTCAATGGTCATCTTGACCATGTCGACACAGGGGATTACGCTGAGTGGGGCGGGTATGACCCCTACGGCGGAATCATAGACGTGAATAAAATGTTCAATCAAGATATGACAGGGGAAGAAGAGGTCGAAGTGATCCACGGCAGGGCTGCGGCCGATGTAAAAGGCGGCGGGGCCACGATGGTCTATGCTGGGGCGGCGCTGATTGCCCTCAAAAAGGCCGGTTATAAGATGAAGGGCCGCCTTATTTTCACGATGACAGTCCTCGAGGAACCAGCCGAGATGCTTGGAATGCTTAAACTGTATAACGAGACCTTCCCCGCGAAGGGACTCTCCGCAGACGTCTGTATCTCATGCGAGGCTACGAGCCTTAAGCTCTACCTCGGACATAGGGGTCGGGTCGAGATACAGGTAACAGTCTCCGGCGTCACCTCTCATGGAAGCGCGCCATGGCTTGGCATCAACGCCGTAAACTCCGCCACGAAATTCATCGACCGCGTCGAAGAAGTCGTCGAAGCCGAGAAGTGCGTCGACCCTGAACTTGGCAAGTCCAGTATCGCGCTTACGATAATATCCTGCACGCCTGGGTCGATGTGCATAGTCCCCGATAGATGCAACATCACTTATGACAGAAGGTTCACGCCTGTTGAAACTGTTGAAGGATGCATCGCCCAGATACAGAGAGTCATCGACGAGATTTCCGCGCAGGATAAGAATTTCCGCGCAGAGGTAAAAATCGGAGCTGTCACTAGAACATCTTACACTGGCAAATCAGAGCTAATGCAGAATAAAAAAGAAGGCTGGAAGCTCGACAAAGACCACGCCGTAACCAAAGCCTGCGCTAAAGCCCTTGAGGCCGTCGGGCAAGAAGTTAAGTATGGCTATTGGGACTTTGGAACGGATCTTCCAGTTACGGCAGTACATCACAAAATTCCTTCACTCGGTTATTCTCCAATGCAGGAATATTACTGCCACAGACCGGTAGATAAAGTCCGCATAGACTACATGGAAAAAGCGCTTTCCGGCTATGTCTCCATCTTCATGCAACTCAGCGAGATGGATAAGGGAGATTTCAAACTCTAAACATAAGCGTTACTGCAGAGGCCTTTCATTTGAGGGGCCTCTGCTATTTTCTAGCGCGGCGGAAATAATTGAACAACACCTATTATCCAATACATCTTGGCTGTATTGAAACTCAAAATTCATTAAAGAATATATAATCTGTCTGGAACTTAGTGTGTGATCAAGTCCAATTCAGGTTTACGGGAGGTTTGCCTTCTTGAATAAATTTTATGACGTGATAATTATCGGTGGCGGCATAATCGGCAACGCGATTGCCAGAGAGCTGTCGCGCTTTCAATTGAAAACGGCAGTCCTTGAAAAGGAACCTGATGTTGGTATGGAAACTAGCTGCCGCAACAGCGGCGTTTTGCATTCCGGCATAAATTATAAAGCCGGAACGCTTCGCGCAAAACTGGCCGTGCGCGGTAATGCCATGATGGATCAACTTTGCTCAGACCTCAAGGTAAAAATCAAACGAATTGGCAAGCTCACTGTCGCGCTGGACAATGACGAGATGTCCGGCATTGACCGTCTGATGGCACAGGGGAAGGAGAATGGCGTCCCTGGACTAAGGGTATTGAACAACGCTGAAATGCAGGAGATACAACCCGGAGTTGACGGTATCGCCGCGATATGGAGCCCTTCAAGCGCGATCATCTCGCCATACGGACTGACCATAGCTTTAGCTGAGAACGCATGTACAAACAGCGTTGAATTTTTTTTGAACACAAATGTTACGTCCATCGAAAAAACAGACGATAATAAATTTATCATTACGACATCCGATAAAAATATTTACAAAACGACTGTCTTGATAAATTCCGCGGGGCTTGGCAGCGGAAAGATCAGCGGGATGCTCGGCGTAACGAAAAGCAATTCCGGCGAGAGTTTAAAGATTTGGCCGTGCCGAGGCGAGTATTACGTGTTGGATAAGCGCCTCGAAGGCTCGCTGAAGACGTTGATCTATCCTGTACCGGGGGCGAAGGACGCGGGGCTTGGGATACATCTCACTCCGACCGTGGACGGCAATATCTTGATCGGCCCCAGCGCCAATTATATCCTAGAAGAGATGCCGGAGGATTATAAAGTTACTTCGTCCGTGCTTGAAGACCTCAGAAGAGAGGGGCAGAAGCTTTTGCCGGATATAAAGATGAGTGATTTCATCAGGAATTTTGCGGGTAACCGCCCCAAACGGACGCCGCCCGAAGTCGGAGGCAACGGCGATTTTATAATCGAAGAGGCCGACGGCGTAAAAGGATTTATCAACATCGTCGGTATCGAGAGTCCTGGGCTGACCAGCGCGCCAGCCATAGCCGAGATGATATGTAAAATGGTCTCAGAGAAGATGCCGCTCGATGAAAAGGAAAACTTTGTCTCCCAACGCCCCGGCTTCGCGGGACATTTCTGCGACCTTCCGCCGGAGGAACAGGAGATCCTAATAAAAGAAGCCCCCGACTATGGAGAGATAATATGCCGCTGTGAAAAAATCACGAAGAAAGAAATTCGCGATGCGATAGAAAATAACCTCGGCGCAAGAAGCCTCGTGAGCATAAAGTACCGCGCGAGAAGCGGAATGGGCAGGTGTCAGGGTGGGTTCTGCACGCCGAGGATAGTCCGTATACTGAGGGACGAATACGGGTACAAGCCGGAAGATTATATGCTCCGCGAGGCCAAGTCAAACCTATTTTTTGGCAACGTCCGGGAGAGTGAATGATATGAGGCACGAAAGACACAATCTTGTCGTTATCGGAGGAGGTCCGGCAGGGCTTGCGGCGGCGGTCGCAGCAAGAGAGGCAGGCTGCTCTGACATATTGCTTATCGAGCGTGACAGGATACTTGGAGGAATACTTAATCAGTGCATCCATGATGGGTTTGGCCTTCACGCCTTCAAGGAAGCGCTCTCGGGGCCTGAATACGCCGACCGCTTTATTCAAAAGCTGCGCGCCCTAAATATTCCCGTGATGGAAAAGACAATAGTACTTAATCTCTCCAAAGATAAAGTCATGCGCATAAGCCACGAAGGGGAAATTAAAGAAATCGAGGCAAAAGCTGTCGTATTGGCAATGGGATGTCGCGAACGGACGCGCGGAGCAATCTCGATACCGGGACACAGGCCGGCAGGGGTCTATACGGCCGGTACGGTGCAGAACCTTGTCAACCTTGAGAACATCATGCCTGGCAAAACAGTCTGCATTTTAGGTTCCGGCGACATCGGCCTCATCATGGCTAGACGCCTGACGCTTGAAGGCGCGAAGGTCGAGGCCGTGTTCGAAGTACTTCCTTACTCCAGCGGACTTCAGCGAAATATCCGCCAGTGCCTTGACGATTACGGCATCCCGCTCTGCCTGAGTACGACGGTCATAGATATAAACGGCCCCAACGGGCGGCTCGAGGGCGTGACGGTTGCGCAGGTCGACGAAAAGCGCAGGCCAATCTCCGGGACTGAAAGGAATGTCCCATGTGATACGCTGCTCCTGTCTGTAGGACTTATTCCCGAAAATGAGCTCTCCAGAGAAGCCGAAGTATCCATAGACATGATAACGCAGGGAGCGGTCGTTGACGACTCCTGCATGACGAATATTCCAGGCATCTTTGCCTGTGGCAACGTCCTTCATGTTCACGACCTTGTCGATTTTGTCTCAATGGAGGCGACAAAGGCGGGGACGAGCGCGGCAAAGTATGTCGCCGGGCGAGACGGCGCGTCGGACTGTATCCAAGTAAAGCCTGGTCGCGGTGTTCGTTATGTCGTGCCTCAAAAAATAACACACGGCAAAAATGTTTCCATAGCCTTTAGGGTTGCCGCTCCGTCCTGCGAGAGCGTCATACAGATTAAGCGTGGGACAGAAATTATTAAGGAAGAAAAATATTCCCGCTTGCACCCTGCTGAGATGGTATGGGTAGATCTCGGTGACTTAGATATGTCGAACACGGACGATTTGGAGGTTTCGGTGAAATGATTGAAAAAGAATTCACATGTGTCGTCTGTCCGAACGGATGCTCAATAAAGGCCGAATACGCAGAAGAAAAACCGCACAAACTCGTCTCCGTTAGCGGCAACCGCTGCCCACGTGGCGAGACATGGGTGAAACAAGAGATAGAAGCCCCGATGAGGACGTTTTCCTCAAGTGTCCTTGTTAGGAACGGTGATTTTATCGAAGCTAGCGTGAGGATAACAGACCCCATCCCGCTTGTAAAAATATTCGACGTGATGGCGGAGATAAGAAAAATCACAGCGGAGGCTCCGCTGCAAATCGGGCAGGTATTGATGGAAAACCCGGCCGGGACAAAGACAAAAGTAATTGTGACGAGAAACGTAGCAAAAATCCAGTAGACAATAGACAAAATCAAACATAACGAGGTGGTCTGGGGATATTTCAAGACCACCTCGTTATGTTGATTACAAAAACGTTATTTATCGTCCAGGTATGTTTCCATCTTGCCAATGCCGCACTGGAGATGTTTCTCGACTGCCTTGCGCAGGGCGTCGGCGTCTTGGTCTCTTATGGCCTGGATTATCTCGTTGTGTTCGTCGTAGAAGTGCAGGAGGAATTCGTCGGATGATATCCAAACGAGGCGTGCATATTTGAGGTTGTTCCACGACTGTTGGAGTATTCCTTTCATTATGTCGTTGGGGCAGAAGTTGAAGATGTACATGTGGAA
>JAUNSQ010000010.1:0-14906 GCA_030539135.1 Synergistaceae bacterium
AGCGAATATCCTTTCGCCGATGTACGCTGGACGTCTATAATTAAGCCTTGCCGCCCCAACCACGACCATATCCTCGCCAATCGTGGCGATCGCCAGCGACGCGGCCTGAGCGTAAATATAATAATCGCCGACAAGTTCTGTGTGACGGAACGCTATCTCTTTGCTCGTATCCAGAATAGACGCCGCCCAGTCGTTCGGCTCCAGTTCCAGCAGTTCGCCGACGACCTCCTCTGCGCGAAGAGACGTCAATTTGCTCGCGGCGCGTTTGGCCATCGAGCGCATACGCTCTCTCACCTCAGGGATGGCCAGCAGTCCCCTGTCGAGCCTGACCGGACTGAGGCTCACCGCAAGTTTGGCCGCTATCTCCTCGTCCGTAATGATCGGATTGCCGTTGATAATGCTTACCAATTCTTTGTGGCGCAGCTTTCTTGTTTCTTTACGCATAAATTACCCCACATCAATATTTTGGTATCTGGTCATAACACCAGATAAGCTATTACATGAAGGCTGATTTGTCAATGTAAATACGCGTTTTATGTAAGGCCGATATAAACAAACACGGGGTTCAGGATATATATCCTAAACCCCGCGCCTTATGCTGCGATGAGAATTAATCTTTTTTTTCTGCCGACTTATCAGCGACCTTTACGACCTGACGCCCTTTGTAATATCCGCATGCAGGGCATGCGCGATAACTCTCTATCATTTCTCCGCAGTGCGAACATGTCGTCGTCGCCGGAGCGGAAAGAGCGCCGAGCCACTGTGACTTACGTTCGTGTGTGCGTGAGTGGGATACCCTTCTCTTTGGAGTTGCCATTTTTGTTTCCCCCCTTAAATCTCGGGCAAATTTTGCCCATACAATTCTATCACTAAATTTAATTTATTAGTCAATCATTCCGCTCATTTTTCATAGCGGAACGCAGAACATCGAATCGTGGATCTGCGTCGTCAGTTTTACAGCCGCACGTTACCTTGTTCAAATTAGCGCCGCACTGCGGACATAGCCCTCTGCAGTTTTCCGAACACAACGCCCTCGACGGAAGCGATGTGATGAGGACTTCCCAGATAGGACCGGACAAATCGATCTCATCCTCCCATGAGTCAAGGAGTATAAGGCCGGCTTCGCCGTCCTGCCCGTATTCGTTTTCTTCGTCCGTATGTTCGTCTGGACGCAATGAGTAAAGATACCTCAATTCGCCATTTATTGCAACCCTTGCGGGTTCAAGACACCTAGAACATAATGTCTCCGCTTCCGTCGCTATCTTGATTTGGACGAGAAGCCTTCCGTTGACACGAGAGGCCTCAACGTCCACATCCAGAGGTTTTATTAACTTGTAAAGCTGCGCCCAGTAATCGATAGGCGCGTCGGCGGACAGCGAAAAATTTTCCTCAAACGGTTCTCCGTCCTTCGGTACGGCTGAAAGGACAAGGCGGTGCGACCAGTTTTCAGGAACGGACTTGAGGCGCTTTTCTTCTGACATTTATTTTTTCTTAGGGGCTGCGGTTTTCTTTGTCGCTGGTTTCTTTGCCACAGCCTTCTTTGCCGGTTTTGCGGCAACTGCTTTCGCAGCTGTCGTTTTCTTCACAGCGGCTTTCTTTGCCGGCTTCGCGGCGGCCTTTTTCGTAACGACCTTCTTAACTGGCTTTGCGGCAGCTTTCTTTGCCGTGGCTTTTTTCGTCGCGGAGGCTTTCTTTACAGCCGCTTTCGCCGCAGGCTTCGCGGCCGTCTTCTTAACTGCGGTCTTCTTTGCCGGTTTCGCGGCGGCTTCAACACACGCCTTTGTATCTCTGGCAATGACAAGCTCTTCATTTGTAGGTATTACCATGACCTTCACGCGTGAGCTCGGCGTGCTGATGACCACTTCTTTGCCGCGGCAGTCGTTCTTCTTCGCGTCGACTTTTATGCCCATGAAGTCAAGCCCCTCGCAGACCGCCTTACGGAACCCGATACCATTTTCGCCGATGCCTGCCGTGAACACTAGCACATCGATTCCGCCCATGCCCGCGGCATAGGATCCGATATACTTTTTAACTCCGTAAATAAGTTTTTCCTGGGCGAGTTGGGCGCGTTTATTGCCTTTTTCAGCGGCGATCTCAACGTCGCGCAGATCGCTCGACACGCCTGAAATTCCGAGGAGTCCAGCTTTTTTCTGCACTTCGTCGCTAACGGCCTTCGGGTCTTTGAGTTTCTCCGCAAGATATACCACTACCGCTGAGTCAAGGTCGCCGCAGCGCGTGCCCATGATCACGCCCTCCGCAGTGCTGTATCCCATGCTCGTTTCCACAGATTTTCCGCCGTCGACGGCCGTGATAGAACTTCCGTTGCCAAGATGGCAGGTTACTATCTTGAGTTTCTTGGGATCTTTTTTAAGTATTTCGGCCGCTCTCTGCGAGACATAACGATGGCTAGTGCCGTGGAAGCCATAGCGGCGGACTCTGTCTTTTTCATAATATTTGTAATCGATGCCATAGAGGAACGCCTTTGGCGGCATTGTCTGATGGAAAGCCGTATCAAATACGACTACGTTGGGGAGCTTAGGAAGCACTGCTTGAACTGCTTTTATCCCCTGAAGGTTCGCCGGATTGTGAAGCGGCGCGAGGGGGATAACTTTTTCAATTCCCTTTATGACCTTTGGCGTAACGAGGGCTGAAGATGTGAAATCTTCTCCGCCGTGAACTATGCGATGGCCTGCCGCCGCAAGTTCGTTAAGGCTCTTAAGAACTCCATATTTTTTGTCGACGAGCATATCAAGCACATATTTGATAGCTTCCGTGTGCGTCGGAAAATCGACGTCACGCTTTACAGCGTCCATACCGGTCTTAGTGTGTTTGATGCATGACCCGGCGATCCCGATACGCTCGACCAGCCCTTTGGCGAGGACAGATTCATCGTCCATATCGATGAGCTGGTACTTAAGGGAGGAACTTCCGCAGTTAAGAACAAGAATTTTCATAAAAATAGCCTCCTAAGCTAAATATCTTTCTCCTTTGTGGTATCCTTACCACATAAGGTGGTGAATTTTTATGCATACCCCTGTAGCAGGGATCATTGCCGAATATAATCCGTTTCATCAAGGCCATCTGCATCATATAACCGAGACGCGAAAACTTACTGGTGCGGAAGCCGCAGTAGTCGTCCTATCGTCCGATTTCGTCCAGCGCGGGGAACCAGCCATGCTGGACAAATGGAGCCGCGCTGAGATCGTGCTGAGATCAGGAGCCGATCTCGTGCTGGAACTTCCGGCCTTATTTTCTTCGCACAACGCCGGAGTGTTCGCAAATGCCGCAGTCGACATCATCGGAGCAACAGGAACCATAACACATTTGGCCTTCGGTGTCGAGAATCCCGAATGGCAAACAGATGAAATCTTAGATATTCTAATCGATGAACCTGAACCTTTCAAGGCTAATATTAAAGAATTTCTGCGCGGCGGCCTTTCTTTTGTCGAAGCGAGATCGCTCGCATTGGATAAACTTATTCCCGGCACAGCCGAAAAGCTTAAAGGTTCTAATAATATTTTGGCCTTATCATATATGAAACGCATAGCGCAGAAAAAATATGATATCCGTCCCGTGCCTATCCTTCGGAGCGGCTCCGATCACAACAGCAAAATAATCACAGACTGTTCCAGCGCCGCGGCAATACGTGAATTGTTTGTAGATGGGAAGAACGAAGAGGCCCTTGCTGAACTTCCGCGCGCATCGCGCGAGGTCGTCTCGCGAGAATTGCTGCGCGGACATTGCTGTATCACTCATGACAAGTATTGGAACCTCCTCAGAGCTTCGCTGCTGCGCGCGGACGCCGAAACGCTGTCAAGGTTTGCCGAGATCAGCGAAGGCATCGAAAATAAACTGAGAGCCTCGGCGCTGACAGCTTCATCTCTGATCGAGTGGACACGGATGTGCTCGAGCAAAAGATATCCTCACGGGAGGATACGCCGCCACGGGGCGCACATACTCTTAGGCTTCGACCATTGGACGAACAGGGCTTGTCAGCGTATCGGGCCTGCATATATCAGAGTCCTTGGCATGAACGCTGTAGGTCAAAAATTATTAAGGCGCATGAAATATAATTCTTCGCTTCCAATAATTACAAGGTGCGGCGCCACGTCAAAAATCTCTGAATACGCGACCGAGATCATGCGGTATGAACTTTTGGCGTGCGAACTGTGGGAGCAGACCGCTGGCCGAGGAATATTTGGCGAAGAACATAAGAAAAAACCGATCATCCTAGAATAAATCTGGAGGCAGCCATGGAGATTAAATTAAAAGACGGGCTCGACAACATCGACTTCGCGCGGACAGCGGAGATGCTTGGACGTTCCTTCTGGAGCCCTGGCATAAAGGAATGGGAGGTCAGGCAAGCGGCGGAAAATTCTGCTCTCGTGGTAGGAGCGTTCCTTGATAACGGCCTCCAAATCGCCTATGGCCGAGTCATATCCGACAGGACACGTTTCGCCTACCTAACGGATATCTACGTTGATGAAAAATACAGACGAATGGGTATAGGGCAGAAAATCGTTTCGCATATCCTCCAGCACCCGTCCTTGTCTTACGTTTATCAATGGCTTTTGATAACAAAAAACGCCCATGGCGTTTACAGGAAACAGGGATTTGACGTGGTCGCACGTCCGCTCGATTTTATGGAGATACGCCTCCCCAGGCCCAATGACAGAAATCAAAAATTCGCTGTGGAAAAATAAAACATAAAATCCATATTTAGAAGCGTGAAAAATGAAATGACCCGCAGGGAGAAAACCTAAAACACATTTTATATGCGTCAGAGTTTCTTGGCCTGCGGGCCATAGAGAAAATCGTATTTTTAACTCAATAATAATTTTAGTTTACAAGCTGCGCATCTTTTATTAGAACATTCATCATTAGGCCTTCGACACGGCCAATTAACGTTATTTTTTGCCCTTTCTGCAAGTTTGCTAGTCGATTTTCATGTTCGTCGTCAAAAAAACATTGCGGTTGTGATATTTGGAATTGCTTTGTGCGTTTTAAGGTTACGTAAAGATTATCAGCAATATCTTTTTTTATGTCATCGACTCTACCAACTATCTGCACTAATTTTCCTTTGTATTTTTGATCTGCGGCAACTTCATTCTTTTCATAATCCTCACATATCTTCTCTACACCAACTACAATCACATTTTCTTTAGGAGCCGACACTTCTTGCTTAGCAGGGGAATTATTCTTTGATGACTTTTCATCATCGCCTAGTAACATACCAAATAACATTAGGCAAATTAGTATGACAAATATACTAATAAATACTTTTTTCATTTTGCCACCCTTTTGTGGTTTTACTTGAGAGGGTGAAGCTATTTTTTTCATAGATTTTCCACAGTTTGGACATACTTCAGCTGAATCCGATATTTCTTTCCCACACTCAGGGCACTTAATCATTGCCATAATACATTCCTCCTTGAAGAATTATGCCTCGTTCAAACGGACATATTATTTTGCGTATCCGATGAACAAGTGATGTCCTTATATTATTCTAACATATAGCGATATTTTTTAAAATATATTTCGCTATATATAAGATTTATTCGATTATAGTAAGTGGTGTTTTGAAGCCTTTCCTCCAAAAATAGTCTGTGAGAGGGGTGTTCGGATATGAAAAAGATTAAAGAACTCAGGACAAAATTGGGATTTACTCAAGAGAAATTAGCTGAAGCCGTTGATTTGTCTGTAAACTACATATCCGAAATTGAGAATGATAGGAAAAAACCTTCTCTTAAAAGGCTTGTAAGTGTTCTTATGGATGATGAAAGTCAAAAACAGGATATTTGCCCTTTTTTCTGTAATGACAAAGACTACGTCAAACAAACAGATTCCATTGACAGTGTCACAAAAGAAATACTGCAACTGGTCCTTACGATACCAATGGAAGAACGTATCAAAGTTTTAAACTATGCAAATGATATGAAAAAACTATCTTCCCTCTAAATATTAATAATTTACCTATTTAACAGTACGTATATTATTTCTAAAACTTCTTATAGACATAAATAACCCGCAGTGAGAAAACCGAAGACACATTATATATGCGTCAGGGTTTCTCCCTGCGGATTATGAAGTTGCTTGTGCTTATAAACTTAGATTAAAAGCTATTTCTTTTTGAGTTCGGTTACAACTGCGTCGGTGATATCGATACCGCCAAAGAACACCGCGTCTTTATCGACGACTACGTTGATTTTCTTCGCGTTGGCAACTGTTCTTACCGCGAGGTTGATGTCCTTAAAGAGAGGTTCCATCAATTTTGCTTCTTCCTGAGCGGCTTCCTGACGCTTCTTCTGATATATCTGCGCTTTTTTCTTGTCGTCTTTTTCTTTGTCTATCGCCGTTTTGGCTTCATTCTGCTTCTTCTCGGTCATCGTCTTTATCTGTTTCTGTACCTGTTCAAACTTCGGGTGCTGGAACATTATCCTCTGCGGGTTAACGCACCCGATAACGTCTGCAAACGCAGTCCCTGCTGCGAGAAGTGCGAGCAATGAAGCAGCTGCGGCACATATTGCTATTTTCTTCGTTGAAAACATAATGGCAAATTACCTCCTCAAGGATTATGAACCAATTATATATTAGTTTTGCTTTCTCAACTCATGGATTTTACCTGTCCTTATTCGCTCAGTCCACGTATAATTGCGGAAAACATATATTCCGGGGTGAAGAATATGGAATGCGTCGCGACCTTCGATACAACCTACATGGCTCTGCTGTTCGAAAAAACATGCAAAAAACTCGGCTGTGACGTCAAGATCATTCCTGTGCCGCGCACTCTCTCGGCCAGCTGTGGCCTTGCGTGCAGCTATGCGTGCGGTGAGGAAGAGAAAATAAGATCGACCGCAAGCGCCGAAAATATCGAGGTCGCCGGATATCACAAGTTATAGCTATTCTGGGCGCGGCCTCATTCATCCTTAAAATATTTACGCCAAAAAATATAGACCATAAATCTCCAGAACAGATATCCTGCGGAAACTACCGCGATACCTATCCACAACGACCTAGACGCGCTCAGCCCAGTCCGCGCGGCAAATTCCTCGTTGCTTCTCCGCAGTACGTCCTGATCCGTATTGAAATACTCCCAACCCCATCTCAGAACGATAACGGCGGACAAGACCGTCAATATTCTATTTAGGGCGCCGCGGCCATATCGATCAAACAAAACGAAACGTCCGTAATAATTTTATTTCTTCTTGCCCATAACATTTTTCTTGATTTCCTTCTTTACTTCTCTCGCGTAGAAATTCACGACTTTTGATGTCGGAATGCCTTCAAAACGGCCGACTATCTCCTCAACCCCGTCGGCGTTCTTCCTTTTCACAAAAGTCTTCGCCTTTGGACGCAGCATGAGCTGCCCCGGGTAAAGGCTCCTGTGTCCTGTCATCACATAGGACACAGTACACGCGATACCGGCAAAGGGCGCAATGGGAGCGCCAAAAAGTTCCATAGCAAGGATCGTGGAGGCTATCGGTGTATTGGTCGAACCGGCAAGTACGGACACAAGGCCAAGCGCACTGAATATCTCGGCTTTGCCTCCGACAAGCGACGAGAAAAACGTCCCAGAGGTCGCGCCTATCACGAGCGTCGGCGTCAACACGCCGCCATTTCCGCCGCAGCCAAGCGTAACGGCCATGGCAAACGATTTTAAGATAAAAGCGAACGGCTGCGTGGTCTCGCCGTTGATGGCGTGAGTTATCAACTCGTCGCCAAGGCCAAGATAGTACGGGCCGAAGACCGCTGTGATAAGCAGCATGATCGCAGCTCCAAGCAGAGGCTTCGTATACTGAGGTATTTTTAATTTATTAAATCCAAACCGTACAGTCCTCAGGCATTCTATATGCAGCAGCGATACAATGCCAAAAAACATTCCTGCGAGGACTGACATAAATATCATATTCGGAGCAAGCATGGGCAGGTCTATCAAAAATTCTGGGAGATGTCCCGCGCCCCAGAAGGCCGCGGTCTCTCTGGATATGATTCCGCCGATAAACGCAGGAAGCAGAACGTCGTAGTACATCTGCCCGGCATATAATATCTCGACACCGAAAATCGCTCCGGTTATTGGCGTCCCAAATACGGCGGAGATGCCCGATGCAACGCCGACTATCACCAGCCGTTTCATATCATAATCGTCAAGCCTGAAAAAACGTGATAAGGCATACATTATCCCAGCGCCTATCTGAGCACTCGGGCCCTCTTTGCCAGTAGAACCTCCGACCGCTATCGTTACGACAGTCGAGACAAGGCGTACAGGGATAGCCGTTAGGCTCACTGCCCCAGCTTTTTCATGTATAGACTTTTCAACGTCGACCTTTTCGTCGTTAGTAAATATATGGACGGCATAAAAGCTAAATAAAAACCCGGGGAGTATGAGCAAATGATTTAGGTTCCCCAATGTATTGACAAAGTCGATAAAATTTATAGCCGCGTCCAGAATATACAGAAACGCGGCCGTTGCCGTGCCGACAGCGAGCCCGGCAATGACCGCGAAGAACACCCATTTTGTCAGAGAACTGAAAAGCCATATCTGATCTCTTACTATGTCGTTACGCATTGACAACACACCACCAGAAAAATTTAGTACCAGCTATTGCTTTCGTTCTAGTATCCAAGTTCCTCTTCCACTATTATCACATGACACTCCCTGCCCATCGGCGCGCGTTCCATCATCATAACGACGCGGCATGAGCAGTCCGGGCTGTTGCAGTCTACGCAGCGTCCGACTTTCGCGCACGGAGTGCTCCCGTCTAGGCGCAGGACGTTCGGCGGCGTGGCGACATCGCGCACACGGCGCAAGGCGCTTTGAATGTCCCTTGTGATCTTATTTTTGCCGACTATCATGAGCAGTTTGCCGGGAGCCCAAGCCATCGCCCCCACTCGGTTGCCGTGTCCGTCAATATTAACAAGCACGCCGTCCATCGTTACGGCGTTTACGCTCGTAACGAGCCAATCCGACGTAAGCTCTTCAATAAAACGAGCTGGCTTGTCCTCCTTTTTCAAATTCGGGTCCCAATGTACGGCGACTTTAGACCCTCTCTTTTCAAGTTCGGTAATAAGCCCGACCTCGCGAACAGTGACCGTCCCGGGGACGCCTACGCTCGCACCGGCAGGAATAAGCTTCAACGCGGCTTCGAGCGCTTCGCCCTTGTTCTTTACGGACTGCGCCGTAAACCCACGGGCCGTAAGCGCCTTGCATACTGACTCGGCAAGCTCCTCCGTACTCTTTTTCTTAGCTTCGAACATATCCATGATTTATTCTCTCCTTCCGCTGAACGCGGTATGATTTTTTACCCTGCGCGTGAAATCATACTATTTCAGTTTTCCTCTAAATAGTTTATACTTATCCACCAAAGAAAAACAAGAGGTATGGGGGAATTGTTTTGGCAAACAGCAGACTTAGAAAAGAATCCAATTTAGAAACGATTGTCGTTTTATTGCTCTATATCATCTTTTTCGCCTGGTGGTACATAACTGCATACGGCTTTGGAGACGACCCGTCAAAATATAAATTTGTGTTCGGTTTTCCAGAATGGTTCTTTTACAGCTGTTTAGTCGGCTACCCCGCGATATCCTTCCTGCTTTGGATAGCGGTAAGGTTATTCTTCCGTGATACTCCGCTGGAGGATAACGACCATGACTAATCGTATAGAAATGATGATCCCGCTTTTACTCTATTTCTTTTTTATAATGGGAATAGCTCTTTGGGGAAACAAAAAAACTAAGGACAAAACCGGGACTTCGGGTTTTATGGAAGAATACTTCCTCGGCAGCCGCTCTATGGGCGGATTTGTCCTCGCGATGGCAATCATCACCACCTACACAAGCGCGAGCAGCTTCATAGGTGGGCCTGGCGTCGCGTACAAAGTGGGGCTCGGCTGGATACTCCTTTCAATGATACAGGTCCCCACAGCGTTTTTGACGTTGGGGGTCCTTGGCAAGCGCTTCGCCGTCATCGCCAGGCGCACAAACGCTGTGACGATAACCGATTTTCTGCGCGCGCGCTACAAGAGCGACGCCGTCGTCATACTTGCGTCACTTGCCTTGCTCATCTTTTTTATGGCGTCTATGCTCGCCCAATTCATAGGAGGGGCTCGTTTATTCGAATCGATTACAGGCTACTCGTATCAAATGGGGCTTTTGATATTTGGCCTCACCGTTATCATGTACACGACCATTGGAGGATTTCGCGCAGTAGTATTGACGGACACGATACAGGGGATAATGATGCTCCTAGCCTCAACGGCTATATTGGTAGCTGTAATAACAGCCGGAGGCGGCGTGGCAAACATCATGTCGTCCTTGCAGGCGATCGATCCAGGGCTCCTTACGCCGCAGGGCGCCGGCGGCTCGATCCCCAAGCCGTTCATCCTTTCTTTCTGGGTGCTCGTCGGATTTGGAATTCTTGGATTGCCCCAAACGACACAGAAATGTTTAGGGTTCAAAGACACAAAATCGATGCAGTCTGCGATGATAATTGGGACGTTCACGGTAGGATTTACGATGCTCACGATGCATCTTGTCGGCGCGCTCGGACGCGCGGTCGTCCCCGGAATAGAGATAGGCGACCTCGCGATCCCGACGATAACGCTCAAGCTCATGTCGCCTTTCTGGGCTGGGATCTTCATCGCAGGGCCGCTCGCGGCTATAATGTCTACCGTCGATTCGATGCTTATAATGTGTTCCGCCGCGATCGTTAAAGACCTCTATTTCCATTACGTGGCAAGGAACGACGAAACAAAATTGCCTCCGCGAAAGGTGCGTCTGATGAGTCTATCCGTGACAGGCATCGTGGGAGTTCTAGTCTTCTTCGCGGCCATGGAGCCTCCCTCGCTCCTAGTATGGATAAACCTCTTCGCGTTTGGCGGACTTGAATCCGTCTTCTTTTGCCCAACATTGTTCGGACTTTATTGGAGACGCGCGAACGCTATGGGCGCTATTCTATCCATGACCGCTGGATGCGCGGCGTTCTTCTTCTTCAATATATCCAAAATCAGCGTGGCGGGTACGACAGCGATAGTACCAACTCTAGTTATAGCCGCAGCGGTATTTATAGCAGGGAGCTTGCTTTCAAAAGATAATACGAACGACGCGGAACTCCATAAGATTTTTGATTTTTAAGATATTTCCAGCGTGTATTTTCGACGCAAACGGGCCGCGGATATCCGCGGCCCGTTTGCGTTTAATGTCTATCATAGTTCTATGCTTTTGGGAGTTGCATTCTAAACATCGCGCCGCCAAGTTTTGACTCCGCTAGTTCGAGCGTTCCGCCGTGGCGTTCGGCTATCCGTCTTGCGATGGACAGCCCCAGCCCATAGCCGCCCGTTTTCTCGCCGCTCCTAGCGCGATGCGCGTCGCCTCTGCGAAAACGGTCGAAGATGCTTTCCTCCTCGCCCTCCGCCACGCCTGGGCCGTTGTCGTCGACGATTATCTCGTACGCGTCCCCTCTGTCCCTTATCGAGAAATCGACCTTACCCCCGTCTTCACGGGAGGAATTCACATACTTGACCGCATTCTCCACAAGGTTGAAAAGCGCGCGTTTCAGATCGTCATAGCGGCCTTTGATGACGGAACAGTCCTTGGGGAACGTACAACTGAAATCTATTTTTTCAACGCCAGGTATCATCTCAGCTTCCGCGGCGACGTCCTTTCCAAGCTCGGATACATCCACGTCGCCCATTCCTTTTTTCAGAGGCTCGACATCTAATTTTACAAGGAACATCAAATCGTCTACAAGCCCGCTGATACGCTCCTGCTGCTGTATCATGCTGTTTAGGCTCTTAACGTCCTCGTCGCTGAGTTCGCTGTCGGACGACCGAAGCAGTTCAAGCCCCATGCGTATCACGGTCAGCGGCGTCTGGAATTCATGCCCCGCGTCGATAAAGAAATCTCTGCGCGCATCCTCGAGCCTGACCTTTTCCGTAAGGTCCTGCATGATTATCAGACGCCCTTTTGTGATCGAAAGAGTCGTCATCTCAATTTTCTTAGCGTTATGCCCCAATGTCGACACCAGTTCCGTCCCATCGGGTTTATCAAGCTGTTTGCACATATCCTCGCATGGGAGCACTACCTCTATCGACGCTCCGCGCCCGGGCAGGGCGTCCAAGTACCCGCACAAGACGGCGGCGGCTTTGTTAATATAGCGTATTTTGCGTTTTTCATCTATCAGTACGATACCAATTGGAATTTTTTCAACAAGAAGTGATATTTCTTCTTTGCTTTCCCGTGCCTCGCTAACGCTCAATTTCAGCGAATCCGACATCGAATTCAGCGCGTTGGAAAGCGTCTGTATCTCAGGGTCGTCCGTGATGGGAAAACGAGCCGAGCCGCCCTCCGCAATCGTTTCGGCCGCCCTGCTCAACGAGTTAAGCGGACGCATCAGTGACCGCAGCATCCAGTAAGCACCGCCCCACACTAACAGGAGAAGCAGTTCAAGCGAATACAGGAAGGACTTTCCCATCGACCATCCCAATTCTTTCAACTTTTCTATTGGGAACGATAGCCGTATGACCATACTTGTGCCCGGCTCTCCGGGGAACACTACCCTTCTAGCCATATAGTTGAGCCATTCGTCCTGGGTCTTGCTGAACCGTATCTCAGATGCGCCGCCTGATGCAAAAGCCTCCATGACCTCGGGACGTTTATAATGGTTGTCAAGTTCCTTCGTCTCGGTCTTATTATCAAGAACCACATCGCCCATCGTGTTGATAACGGTTATTCTGCCTTCAGGGTATATCTTGCCCCAGACCTCGACTATTTTTTTCACGCCGGACAGCCCATCTTTGCCGGCTGCATCAGCGAACGAGTCGAGATAACGCGAGAGCATAACGCTGTTGTTCTCAATAAGTTTCGCCTTCTCAGACCGATAGATAAGCGCCCAGACAGAGACTGCGATAAGAACGACGGAGACCGTCATCAATACGGCAATTTTTTTTCTAAGCGTCATTCCTTTGAACATCTTCCCGTTCCTCCCAAATCAATCTGTAGCCGCGGCCCCTGAGCGTCTGCGCCGAAAGCATCGGATACGTTCCGTCGTTTAGTTTCTTTCTAAGTCTGGACATGTGTACGTCGAGCGTGCGAGTATCCCCTTCGCCATAGCCCCATATCTTCCTCAGCAGTTCCTCCCTCCCAACGGTATGCCCCATTCGCCTGGCAAGCGCCGTCAGGATATCAAATTCAGTCGGGCTGAGGTCCAACATCACACCGTGAAGGAACGCCTCGCCGGACGCCGTATCTATCTTCAGGCCCTCGTTCTCAATAACTTTAGACGAGCCTTCGGGGGCGTGTCTTCTCAACAGCACGCGAACCCTCGCAAGCAGCTCGTCAAGCGGAAACGGCTTCCTCATATAATCGTCGGCTCCCAAATCAAGCCCTTGGACAACGTCCTCGGTGGAATTTCTCGCGGTCAATATCAGTATCGGAATATTTTTGAGTTTGTCGCTTGATTTCGCGCGGCGGCAGACTTCCCATCCATCCATCTGCGGAAGCATGAGGTCGAGCACGACCATATCGGGGCGTTCTTCTTCTATCATATTGAGAGCGTCGTCGCCGTTATACGCCTTTACCACGGAATACCCGTTCTGCTTCAGCGCTCTGCCAATGAATTCAACGATATTTTCCTCATCGTCGACTACCAATATTTTTTCCGCCAAGACCTTACACCTCTTTTTTCCTGCGATATTCGGAAGCTCTTACATTTTTTCCGGTGAACATATATGATACCCGTTCCGCGACATTTGTAACATGGTCTCCCGCCCTCTCGAGCGTGCGCGAGACGTTCATCAGCATAAACGACTGTTCTATGCGCTGCGGCTTTTCCATCACCATAATAAAAAGCTCCCGCATGATCTGTTTTTCGAGTTCGTCTACCTCGTCGTCCATGGCAAAGACGGTCATTGCCCTCTCGGGGGACCTTGTATCGAGCGCGTTCAGCGAGGTATCGAGCATTATATTTATTTTATCCACCATGTTAGGGATATCTATAAGCGGCTTTATCGGCTCCTTATCGGCAAGCTGTATAGCCGTCTTCGCGATATTTCCGCCATAGTCGCCTATTCGTTCTATATCAACGGCGATATGCATGATAGACGTAACAGCGCGCAGATCTTCACCGAGCGGCTGATATCTGGCGGCAAATTCCATACACCCATTATCTATTCTATCCTCTAGTTCGTCTATCTTATCGTCTTCACCGATAATTATCCGCGCGGCCTCGGCGTCTCTTTCCTTGAGCGCGTAAACAGCCCTCTCAAGCGATTCGCCGGCCATACGTCCCATTCTGAATACCATTCTTTTTAATTCTTCAAGATCGGCCTCAAGCCTTTTGCGTGTATTGATCGTCTCCATGATATATCCTCCTGTCCCGTATGCCCTAACCGAAACGCCCTGAGATATAATCTTCCGTGTGTTTGTCGACCGGCGAAGTGAACATCTTTGCCGTCCTGTCATATTCTACAAGCTCTCCCAAGAGGAAGAACGCCGTATAGTCTGATATCCTCGCCGCCTGCTGCATATTGTGCGTTACTATCACGACAGTGTATTCGCTTTTGAGCTCTCTTATCAGCTCTTCCACTCGAGCCGTGGACATCGGATCAAGCGCGCTTGTAGGCTCGTCCATGAGCAGGACGTCTGGTTGAGTCGCTATCGCCCTGGCTATACACAGCCTCTGCTGCTGCCCTCCGGATAAACCGGTCCCTGGAGAGCTCAATTTATCTTTTACCTCGTCCCATATCGCGGCTCCGCGCAGACTATTCTCTACTATCTCGTCAAGTTTCGCGCGTTCTTTGATGCCATTGAGCCTCGGAGCGTAGGCCACGTTATCATAAATCGACATCGGGAATGGGTTCGGCTTTTGAAATACCATCCCAATCTTTCTCCTCAGCGCTATGGTGTCGGTA
>JAUNSQ010000010.1:14916-19180 GCA_030539135.1 Synergistaceae bacterium
CCGGGGAGAGAATATTTTCTCCGTTGATCACTATCGACCCTGTTACTCTAGCGGTAGAAACAAAATCATTCATCCTGTTAAGGCAGCGGAGATAACTGCTCTTACCGCACCCCGACGGCCCTATAAACGCCGTCGCCATATTCCGGCCGATATCGAACGATATGTCTTTCAGCACATGAGCGTCTCCATAGGATAAGTCGAGATGTTCTGTCTTTATCATTGTTTCGAATTTGATATCTTCCATTTTCCTATCTCCTGTCCACAGAGGAAAGTTTAGCCCGCGCCACAATGCCTACGGCGCTTGTTCCAAGTACAAACCCTATCAGTACCAATATCGCGCCATATTGTATAGGCTGAGCAGCTTCGATATCTGTCGATGATGTGGCAAGAACATATATGTGGTAGGGCAGCGCCATCACTTGGTCAAATACGCTCTTTGCCACGTTCGGCGCAAAGTACGCGGCTCCGGTAAACATTATTGGCGCCGTCTCCCCCGCCACACGCCCAATCGCCAGTATCACTCCGGTGATTATCGTTGACGCGGCCGACGGAAAAACGACCTTGAAGATAGTCTGAGCCTTCGTCGCCCCAAGGGCGTAAGACGCCTCCCTGTAATCCTTAGGAACGGCAAGGAACGCCTGTTCCGAAACGGTAACTATCAGAGGCAGGGAGAGACATGCCAGAGTAAGTCCGGCTGAGAGCAAGCACGACCCGAACTTCATGAATATCACAAACATAGAAAGTCCGAACAATCCGAAGATGACCGAGGGGACGCCGGCAAGAGAGCGTATCGACAGCCGCAGCACCTTTGTCATCCCGTTGTCCCCGGCATATTCGGCAAAATACAGCCCCGTGGCGACCCCAATTGGGATGGCCGCCGCCATTGAGACCGCTATAAGCTCCAGCGTGCCTATCAGAGGCGTCGATATCCCGCCGGACGTCATACCGTCCTTGGGCGGCTCCGTTATAAAATCGAAGGAAAGGATATTCCACCCGCGTCGTATCAGGAAAGCGGCTACTCCGCAGATAAACAGAAGCAGCGAAAGGGCGGACAGATAAAATAGGACTGTCATGGCCTTGTCCGACACTTTTCTCACTTGCGTCCTGTTCATGCTCTGCCACCTCTTTTTTCAAAGTAAAGCGATAATATGTTGATTCCAAGAGTTATGACCAAAAGTATGAGCCCCGCGAAGAACAGCGCGTGATAATGCGCGCTCCCTACCGGAGTCTCCCCCATCTCAGCCGCTATCGTCGACGTCAGCGGCCTGACGGGATCCGTAAGCGCCAGAGGTATTATCGCCGCTCCACCTGCGACCATTAAGACAACCATCGTCTCGCCGAGCGCCCTCATAACGCCAAGCAGGGCTCCCGCCGTTATCCCAGGCCTCGCGTAAGGTATAACGACCTTTCGTATCGTCTCCCATCTCGTCGCGCCGAGCGCGTAAGACGCATCGCGCAAGTCGCGCGGAACAGATGAGAGCGCTTCCTCGGCGAGCGACGCCACGACTGGGATTATTAGAAATCCGAGCAAAAGCGACGCGTTCAGCAAATTTAGGCCGCTCGCCATTTCAAATTTATCCTGCATCCATGGAGCAAGGACCATCATTCCCAAGAAGCCGAGAACTATCGACGGGACAAACCCCAGCAGCTCCATCAGGACTTTCATGAAACTTCTCAGCCCTTTAGGAGCGACCTCCGCCGTAAAGACAGCCAGCGCCACGGATACAGGGAGCGCCAAAACGCTTGAGAAAAGCGTGGCTGCTAAAGTCCCCGCTATCAGCGGCAGCATCCCAAGCGCAGGAGGCTCCTCCGTAGGATACCAGTCCGAGCTGAAAAATATTTCCGACAGGCTCGACTCCCCCAGCACCGGAAGACCGTTTGTCATGAGGAAGCCGAGTATAAATACCATTAGGATAATGCCAGCCATGGAGACTGAGAAGACCGAAAGCGACATGATTTTGTCTTTTGTTCCGCCAAAATTTTTACTATCTGTTCTTCTGGGAGCGATCTTTAGCATATTCGTCACCTTCATCCTGCGTTCCTCATCTCCATGGCCCGACATCAGGGCGATATCTATTTTCCCTCACCGTGCAGGGGCACGAACCCCGTCTTAGCTACTATCTTCTGTCCTGCCGGGCTCAGCATGTAGTTTAAGAAATCAAGAGCGTCGCCCTTCGGCCAGCCGTTTGTGAACATGTAGAGGTATCTTGCGAGCGGGTATTTTCCGCTGCGGGCCGATGACGCGGAAGCCGCCACTCCGCCGACCTGTACCGCTTTGACCGACTTGCTGACATATCCCATACCCTCGTATCCTATAGCGTTCTTATTCTTCGCTATCGCCGCCATCATCGCGCCGCTTGACGCCGTTACCTGCGCTCTGGGCGTGACCCTGACGTCCTTGCCCATTATCATCTCCTGCCATGTGCCGTACGTGCCGGAGCTTGTGTCCCGTCCTATCACTACAATCGCCGCGTCGGGCCCGCCAACTTCCTTCCAGTTTTTGACTTTTCCAGAATAAATGTCTTTCAGCTGATCCTTGCTCAGAGATCTCACAGGGTTTGAGGGATGCACGACCGGAACTATACAGTCAAGCGCGACCGCGAAAGGGACCGGATATACGTTCTTCGCCATGCAGGTTTTGATCTCAGAATCCTTTATGAAGCGCGAAGCGTTTGCTATCTGGGCGCTGCCGTCTGCGAGAGCCTTAAACCCGTTTCCAGTCCCTGTGCCTGAGACCGAGAATTTCACCTTTGGATTCTGCTTCATGAACTGCTCGGCCGCGGCCTGTCCAAATGGCAGCACTGTCGTCGATCCGTCCATCACAAGCGCGTCCGCCGCGAATACTGCTTGCGCGGAGACCATTGCCAACACCATTGTCAATATCATAACCAGCTTTTTCATTTTTCTTTTCCTCCTGTTTTATTTTGTTGCTTAGATACTATCGCCTTAAAGTTAACGATGCGTTCAGCGAATGTAACAATAATGTAACGATTGTCGATGCGTGTATAATTAAAAAAAATCGTTCGGAGGAATTTTTGTGGAAGACATCATCACAGCGCTCGCCACGGCATGGGGAGAAAGCGGCATAGCCATAGTCAGGATATCTGGCGAAGGTTCCGTATCTCTGGCCGATAAATTATTTACCGCAAAGAAAAGCCTGACATGCTATCCCGCAAGAGAACTTATTCTCGGCAAACTCGCCGACAAAAACGGTTCCATATTCGATGAGATATTAGCGGCGCGCTTTGAGGAAAACGGGAGCTATACGGGGGAAGAATCAGTTGAGTTCCAGTGCCACGGCGGACCGGCCTCGGCGCAGAGATGTATCGAGGAACTATGCTCGCTCGGCGCGAGGATAGCGCAGCCAGGCGAGTTCACTAGACGAGCTTTCATCAATGGGCGCATAGATCTTTCGCGGGCGGAGGCCGTGCTTGGGATAATCAAAGCGCAGAGCGGAGAGGCGCTTCTTGCCTCGGCACGAACATTGCAGGGCGGCTTTGCCGACGAGATAAATTCTTTCCTCGCGGAGCTTACTCGTCTCGCGGCGCAGCTCGAAGTCGACCTAGATTTCCCAGAGGAGGGCGAGAGCTATATGCCCAAACGTCAAGCTCTCAAAAATATGGAGACGCTAATTAAAAACGGCGAAGGCTTGCTGGCAAAATGCCGCTCGGGCGTGCTTCTGCGCGAAGGCATACGAGTGGCCATACTAGGCCGCCCAAACGTCGGCAAATCATCGCTGCTCAACGCCCTGCTCGACGAGGAACGCGCGATAGTAACGGCGATCCCAGGCACGACGCGCGACCGCATAGAAGAGACATTTGTACACATGGGCGTCCCGATAAGAATTATCGATACTGCCGGGATACGCGAGACACATGACGAAGTCGAGTCGATAGGTGTGACGCAATCCATAAAATCGATGGACGAGGCCGATCTGCGTATATGGGTCTGCGATTCGGGAGGGACTCTTACCGATGAAGACATCGAGCTCGGCGTAAGGGTATCGGCTCTTCCACATCTTATCGTGCTGAACAAGACAGACCTCGACATGAAAACATCCGCGAATGATATACAAAAACTATTCCCTCACAGCAGGATATTGAAAGTCTCCGCGCTCAGATCCGAGGGCATAGAAGAACTAAAAGACGCTGTCGTAGAAACACTTTCACGCGGCACAGCTTTCACAGGCAGCTATGGGGTAACGTCGCGCCAGATGGGATGCCTTATATCCGCGCTGGACAGCCTTAATGAAGCCAGAAACGCC
>JAUNSQ010000011.1 GCA_030539135.1 Synergistaceae bacterium
GATATGGCATACGAACATAACAGGGAAGCGCAGCTTGAGATACGCCTTGGACTGATGAGCCTGATGCACCAGACGGCGCGGACATTTTTGCTGGCTGTCGTCGCGGTAATTCTCTTCATCGGGTTTGCCATGTCGTTTCTGGGGAATTACAAGTTTATAAACATAGCCGTTTATATCGTATCCGTCTTCGTGTTCGTATATCTCTTCGCCTACATATACAGGCTGATAATAGAAAGATATTCTATGCTGATGGACGAGCCGGTGATAACGGTGGAGAAGCTAAAGCTTTTAGGGATGGACAGGAGGACGGGCGTCATCGTCGTGACGTTCGCGAGGATGGCGATGTTTACGGTCGTCCTCATTTTGGTGTTCATGGGCGCGGGGCAAAGACTGGCTGGGTATTCGTATGGGCTCGCGCTGTCCGTGGGGCATGGCGGTTTGGGCTGGCACCTGGCGATATTCATACTTCTTCTGACGCCGCCCATCGTAGGCGCGTACTTCCTCCTGACGATGCTTGAAAGGGCCGGCCTGAAACGACAGAGGGAAGAACTCGAGATGATGGTGGAGAAGGTACGCTGACAATATGTCGGTATAATAATATATCTCTTATGAGTTGATATTGCATGGCATGTAATATATAATGTATATGTAATATAATGCGATAGGGGATGATATCATGACAAATACGACAAATTTCAGTGTTCGCATGGACAGTAATATAAAAAGGCAGTGCGAAGAACTATATGGCGAGTTGGGCATGAACCTGACAACCGCGATCAATGTGTTTTTGAGGCAGTCTATCAGGGTCGGCGGTATCCCTTTTGAGGTCAAAAAGGATCGCCCTAACAGAGAAACGATGACGGCGCTGCTAGAAGCGGAACGCATCGCAAAGGATACATCAGTGCGCCGTTATCCCGACGTGGAAGAGGCTCTGCTCGAACTCAAAAGATGAAGACATTGGATATTGTCTGGACGGCGCAGTTCAAAAAAGATTACAAGCTGGCGATGAAACGCCAATTGAATATAGGGCTGCTGGACGATGCTATCCGTGCCTTATCAAAAAACGAACCGCTTTCGGAGAAATATAACGATCACGCTCTGGCCGGCGATTGGGCAGGGTATCGTGAGTGCCGTCTTCTTCCAAATTGGCTGCTTATATATAAAATAAACACCGAAGTGTTAGTATTGACACTCACAAGGACTGGATCACACAGCGATTTGTTCTATAAGTAAGAAGACTCAAAACCAAGTTTCACTTTCAGAAAAAAACGCCCTCGGCATAGAAAACAACCGAGGGCGTTCTGAATATTGATTCAGTTTGTTACTTCTCCTGTGTTTTTGCGGCTCGCTCTGCTCTCATTGAGGTCTTCTTTGCGTGCGGGTCTCCGCGGGTCGGGACGATGCAGAAGAATTCCAGCGGGATGTCCGCGTAGTTGTGGTATTCATGCGTCTTATCGCCCGGTATTCTAGTCCAAAATCCCGTCTTCATCTCATAGCGATCGCCCTCTACGTCTACGTATCCGTCCCCGGACAGGGTGAACATCAGATGGTCCCACTCGTGCTTGTGCGCCGGGATGGATTTGTGCGCCGGAAGGATGAAATGGCGCATGACGAAATCGTCCCAGAAACGCCCCGGTCCGTAGACGGTCCTCTTCTGGATATCGGGAGCCAATGCCGACGCGTTCTGCAGAGGCAGGTCATAGATGCTTCCAAAATTTTGTTCACGGTCTGACATGGTGTTTTTCTCCTTTAGCGCGTTTCCCGGACGTTATGCCTTTTTGAGCTCGCCGAGTATTTTGTCTGGCGTTGCGGGCAGCGACTTAATACGCGCGCCGCACGCGGCGTAGATTGCGTTGCAGACAGCGACGTGCGGGCTTGAGAGCGGCATCTCGCCGGTCCCGGAAGCGCCGAACGGTCCGAGCGGGCGCGGCGTCTCGACATGTACCAGCGTGATGTCGTCCGGTATCTCTTTTATGTATGGGAAGCCCATCGCAACGAAGTTGTTGTGTTTGCTCTCGTCGAAGAAGTCCTCAGTGAGCGCGAACCCAATGCCTTGAGCGACGCCGCCGTATTGCTGTCCGTCGACTACGAGCTTGTTGTTTATCGTCCCCACGTCTCCGACCAGCACAAATTTTTCGCAGTGGGCTTTGCCGGTCTCCATGTTCACGGAGACCATCGCGAGGTTGACGGCGAACATGTGGAACCCGAACGGCTTGCCGAGCCCAGTGTCCTTATCGTTGCCGGAGCAGACCTCAGTCGTTCCGTCCTTGTGGAGGACCTTTGCCTGTGTGTAGCCCTCGTAGAACACGGGGATATCCTCAGTTATCATCTCGTCGTAGGTGCGGTATGTCCCGTCGGGCTTGCGCATCGCAGCGAGAAGTTTCTCGCAGCTGTCGACGATGGCGTTCCCCGTCATTACCTGCGAACGGCTGGCCGCGGCGGCTCCGCTGTTAGGGGCTTTCGCGGTGTCGCTGAGTACGAGCTTTATCTGTTCTGGGCGGAGTTTGAGCGGTTCCAACGCCTTATGCGCTGTCCCGACCACTCCGATGTCGGCGCCCTGTCCGTGGTCCTCCCATGTGTTATAAACGATGACGCCGTCCTTGGTGAGTTCAATGTTGCTGGCGGATTCGTCGGCCCCGTCGTCGTTGGAGTTGTATATACTGACGGAGACACCGACGCCAAATTTGACTTTATCCGTACTCTTTTGAGCCGCTACTTCTTTCATCTTCTCGTAATATGGCCGCGCTTTTTTCATCATCTCTGGGAGAGGAAACACCTCAGGCGCGTACCCTGACGGGAACTGTCCTCTTGGGTTCTCGGTAAACGGCTCCCATTCGAGCAGGTTCTGCTCGCGGAAGTCGAATGGGTCTATCCCGCATTTATACGCTAGCATGTCCATAGCGGTCTCGCACCCCCAGTATGTCTGTGGGGCTCCGTAAGCGCGGAACGCCGCGCTCCAGCGGTGGTTGCTCCAAAGCGTGTAGCCCGTCGCCCTCATGTTCTCATAAGCGTATGGGGCGAAGAAGAACTGTCCGCCCTTGTTCGTAAGGTCGTTCGCGGACTCGCTGCACGGACCGTGGTCGACCCACCATTTCTGTTCGAGACCTATCAGCTTGCCGTTCTTGTCGGCCGCGGCGCGTATGTGCATGAGGAACGGGGCGCGTTTTGGCGTGCGAATGTTGTGTTCTTTCATGTTTACGCGCATGTAGACCGGACGTCCCGATTTTATAAGCGCTAGAGCTAGGTACGGTTCGTTCGTGGGCGCCGTCTTGTATCCGAAGGAAGCACCCATGTTGTTCTGTATCACTCGTATCTTAGAAGGGGCCACGCCTATGCCGCGCGCGATCTGGGTCTGATGTCTGTATACCGCGACGGATTTTGTGGCGAGCGTCAAAAGCCCTTCCTCGTCGTAATATGCGTACCCGCAGTCCGCCTCGAGTACCATGTGAGGCTGGCGCGAGCTGTAGAATTCATCGTCCACTACATAGGGCGCGTTGTCGATAATATCCTTTGGATCCGCGCCTTTGGAGAAGCAGCGTTTGTTCCATGCGTTCGGCATCCCGTCGTAGCCCTCGATGTCGTCGAACACTTTTATCGCGTCGGGCTGCTTCGCCATAAATACATCCGTAAGCTCCGGCAGAGGTTCATAATCCACTTTGATTTTCTTAGCGGCTTCGCGGGCGTGTTCCTCGGTATCGGCGACAACTACTGCTATTATGTCGCCCCACTGGCGAATGCGGTCGCCCTCTTCGACCATTATGCGGCGTTCCCAGCCGTTCGTGAGAGCGGAGTCACAGCCGACCTGCCCTCTGATGCGGTTGGTCCCCCTGTTGTCTTTAATGTCCTTATATGTAGCTATTGAGTCGACGCCTTCGCACTTTTCAGCTTCGCTTACGTCTATCTTGTTTACCTTCGCGTGACGGACGCCGTCGAGCGAATATGGGTATGCGAACAAGAATTCTCCGGGTAGTTTTAGACGGTCGTCGTCGCCGAAATCCCATGTGCCGGTCGCTTTGAACACGGCGCTTGGGCGCGGATATGAAGTTCCCCATACCGAATCCCCGGGCTTGTACATTTTGGCTAGGTCCTCAATCTTCTCCTCGCCTCGGAGTATGGCGGCCGCCTTCATAACCGCGTCGATTATCTGAACGTAGCCGGTGCAGCGGCAGGCCATCCAGTTCTTGGCGAACCACTCGCGAGCCTCTTCCCGTGTTGGGCTGGGGTTCTTTTCAAGCAGGGCCTTTGTGCAGACGATATATCCCGGCGTACAGAAGCCGCACTGTATGGCTCCTGTGACGATAAACGCCCACTGTATTGCGTGCAGGTGGTCAGGAGTCCCGATGCCCTCGACTGTTATGATCTCGGAATGTTCTTCGACGTTCTTCCAGCGTGTGACACATGCGCGAACGACGCTGCCGTTGAGGATGACGTTGCAGACTCCACACTGTCCGCAGTTGCAGCCTCTCTTTGTCCCGGTGAGCTTAAGCTGTTCACGGAGTACGGTGAGCAGAGTAGTATCTGGTTTTCCGATCACCCTTCGAGGAATGCCGTTGATGGTAAGATTCTTTACATGATACTGCGCGATTTCCGGTATTGCTTTTTTGTTCTCCGACACGATGTATTCCCCCTTAATAGTGTAAAGCAATAACATTGCCCCATGTATAGGACACATGAGGATGGTGCGTTTTTGGCGCAGGAAGCAGGGGAATTTTTGCACAGACAAACGATATCTTCCCCCCTTTCCAAGTTGGATGCTTTTGGCATCCGGGGAGGCTCCACAGTTTCCCGTGAAACCTTCGGAACAAAGACTATTCGGTCTTTGTTCACAGGCCCACCGTCATGGAATGTCTCTTTAGACAAACGGGCTCGGGGTGCAGGTAAAAATTACTCATATATGGCTTATGTACGCATAAGCTCTTTATACATGTAAGATAGCATATTTGAGCCATTATGCCAATTGAATTTCAGCGGCAGTCGTCGGCTTATTTTATAATTAGATTTCACGCGCTTGCCATTTTTAAGATCAGCGGTTAAAATTCCTGCATGATGATTAAAACATTTATTTGCTGCGCCTATATGCTCTGTTGTTGTACGGAGACCGCAAAATAGATTCCGCAGGTATCTCTCTGCGGCAATAGACGCTGCAGGTTTGTGTTTGATAATGTTTATAAAAGGATCTGTCAGATTTGACGGGTCCTTTTTATTTTTACGTCAGGAGAGTGACAGTATGAGTATCTTTAGGAAAATCAGAGACGATTACAACGCCGCTATGAATAACGACCCCGCGCTTCCGAGAGATCTCCGCGGAGCGCTGGAGATCATATTTTGCACGCCGGGTTTTCTGGCTATTACCTGCCACAGGATAAACCACTTTCTCCATAAAAAGCTGCGCATCCCTATTATCCCTAGGTTTCTCTCGCTCATCGTAAGGTGGTGGACAGGAATAGAGATACACCCGGGCGCGGAGATCGGAAGCGGTTTCTTTATCGACCACGGCGCGGGCGTCGTTATCGGCGAGACGGCGGAGATAGGCGACAACGTTACGCTCTATCAGGGAGTCACGCTTGGAGGCACCGGCAAGGATAAGGGCGCGAAACGCCACCCGACCCTCGGCTCAAATGTTTTTGTCGGAAGCGGCGCAAAAATACTCGGGCCTATCAAGGTTGGAGATAACACCCGCATTGGGGCGAACAGCGTCGTCCTGAAGGACGTCCCGGACAATTCCACCGTCACAGGGATGAGGGCCCGCATTGTAAAAATGGACGGCAAGAGGGTGGACGCATGCTCGTCTTATACCGGGACTGACGAACTGCGGAGCAGTATCATACGCATGGAAGAGGAAATATATCTCCTAAAGAAAGAGATACGCCGGCTGAAAGGCTATAAGGAAGAGAGGAAAGAGACCCCGGCTATTGAAATAGAGGTCTGCCACAAATAACGAGCCTTACCTTGTCAGCGCGTCGCGCCACATAGCCAGCCGTTCACGGTCGCGCCCCGCGCAGGCGGGACTTGTCGACAGCAGTTGGACGAAGTTTACCTTTGGCTGTCCGAAATATTTTTTGTAAGTCGAGAACGCGCATCCGCCGTTGAATAATATCCTCCCGATGTTTGGGTGAGTCGCGAGCAGCTTTGGAATATCGTTCGGCTCGCCCATCCTTATATTTCCGTCGAGGCTCCCCGTCCTCTCGGCGCACCTGATGACATCCCACAACGCAACGCCGTTGTCGGCGAGCAGTCGGCATCGTCTCTCATAATCGCACGAAAAAGTTTCTGAAAATACGCTGAACATTATCCCCCAGAATTTATTCATCGGGTGGGCATAATACTGCTGTTCTTCCAAAGACCTGACTCCTGGAAGGGAGCCGAGTATCAAAATTTTAGAGCTGTCTTCAATTAGAGGAGCAAAGCTGTATTCCATTTTTCATCACCAGAAATATTATAATTTATGATGCTGGCCGTGTAAATTATGCAACCGATTGACAAAAGATTATTACAGCGTAAATCGTTATTATATACTTGACGTATTTGCCAACTGAGATATAATACTCTGGACTTGAACGGTAGATAAGAATTGAAAATAAACAAAACAATATTTTATGTTTATTTTTCGTAATTACAAGATAGAAGGCGAGCAAAAAATGAAGGACCGCGTATTTTTAACACTTTCAGACGGGACGGTTTTTGCCGGACGCGGAGATATCAGCGCGCCGACGGAGGGCGAGGTCGTATTCACCACAGCTTCATGCGGATATCCCCAGACTTTGACAGACCCGTCGTTTTGTGGGCAAATAGTCGTTTTTGCCTTCCCGCCGATAGGGATATACGGTGTGGACACGGACAGGCTGGAGGGCAGACGCCCATGGCTGACCTCCGCGGTATGTACCGTGGCGGATGAGACGAAAAATGGACGCTCCGAACATTTAAGTTCATGGATGGCGAAGAACGGTGTGCCGTTTATAGACGGCATGGATACACGACAGATAATTTTGAAGATACGCGAGCATGGTTCAATGATGGGGAGGCTTGATACCGCCCCGAATATCCCGGAGATGAAAGACCTGCCGCGCGATATGGTGACGAAAGTTTCCTGCAAGAACGTCGAAACTTTCGGAGACGGCGACGTTGTCATCGGCCTTATGGATTACGGAGTGAAGGAAAATATCATAAGAAGTTTTGTCGCGCGCGGCTGTAAGGTCGTGCGTTTCCCAAATACCACGAACGCTGAGAAGGTCTTGTCGTCCGACGTGGACGCCATACTCCTGAGCAACGGCCCGGGCGACCCGTCCGTGCTGGATAACGAAGTAAAGGAGATAAGGGCGCTGCTTGGCAAGAGGCCGTTGCTTGGAGTATGCCTTGGTAATCAGTTGCTTGCGCGCGCATGCGGCGCTTCCACGCATAAACTCGCGTTTGGACATAGGGGGGCGAACCAGCCGGTCGTTGACGTTAAGACTGGAAAAGGATTTCTCACCAGCCAAAACCACCAGTATGCCGTCCTTGAGGACAGCCTTGATGGCACGGGGCTTGAGATCGCATTCCGCCACCTCGGCGATGGGACGGTCGAAGGGCTTGTCGACCGTGAGCGCAGCGCTTACAGCGTGCAGTTCCATCCTGAGGCTTCGCCCGGCCCGGAGGACGCCTCGTATATATTTGATGAATTTGTTGAGCGCATACGCGCGCATAAGGCGGTATAGAGATGAGAGACGAAAGTATAAAGACGGTACTTGTATTAGGTTCGGGCCCAATTAGGATCGGGCAGGCGGCCGAATTTGACTACGCAGGCAGCCAAGCTTGCCGCGCTCTTAAAGAAGAGGGCTGCAAGGTCATCCTTCTCAACAGCAATCCCGCGACTATCCAGACAGATACGTCTGTCGCGGATATCGTATGTATAAAGCCGCTGCTCCCGAACGTCGTTGAGGACATCCTCAAGGAATACAGGCCCGACGGCGTTGTAGCTACGCTCGGTGGGCAGACGGGGCTCAACCTTTGCATGGAATGCGGCAGACTGGGCATCTGGGAGAAGTACGGCTGTAAGGTGCTTGGCACGCAGCCTGAGGCGATAGCGAGGGCGGAGGGAAGAGAACCATTCCGCAAGGCCATGCTCGGCGCGAACCAGCCGATAATTGCAAGCATGGGCATATCTTCCGTGGCTGCAGCGCAGGAATTCCTCGCGCGCACGCCTCTGCCCCTTATACTTCGTCCTGATTTTACGCTCGGCGGCTCGGGGAACTCCGTAGTTAGAGACATCGAGGACTTTGTCGTGCAGGTCGAAGACGCGCTCACGGCGTCGCCTGTCGGCAAGGCTCTTATAGAGCGTTATCTTGAAGGATGGCATGAGATAGAGGTCGAAGTCGTACGCGACAACGTTGGCAACTCTCTGGCCGTGTGCAGCATGGAGAATATCGACCCGATGGGCGTCCATACCGGAGACTCAATAGTTGTATCACCGGTGCTGACGCTTACGGATAAGGAATGGCAGATGATTAGGACAGCCGCGCTCACGATAGTCGACGTGCTCGATATACGCGGCGCGTGCAACGTGCAGTTCGCGCTCGCCCCTGACGGTTCAGAGTATTACGTAATAGAAGTGAACCCTCGCGCTAGCCGCTCCAGCGCTCTGGCGAGCAAGGCTACCGGATACCCGATAGCCCGAATGGCGGCGAAGATCGCCCTCGGACTGAACCTCACCGAGATGGCTAACCCTGTGACCGGCGCCGGCAGCGCGCTGTCGGAACCGGCGCTCGATTATGTCGCCGTCAAGGTCCCATCGTGGCCCTTCGACACGTTCCCGCAGGCTGACACATCGCTTGGCCCTAGAATGAAGGCCACGGGAGAAGTCCTCGCGATTGGCGCCAACTTTGCTCAGGCTCTCGTAAAGGCGTGCCGTTCCCTTGAAAGGGGACGCTCGCTTCCAGATGGACGCATGCGCTCATGGCAGACGAGAAAACTTTGGGATCAGATAAACGCACCGACGCACATGCGGCTGGAGGCGATAACGGAATTGCTGCGCAGGAGCTCTGTCACTGTGGACGAAATGGCGGAGCGCACTCATATAAGAAGATATTTTATAGAGCAATTGAACGGCATCCAGCTCGCCGAAAAATACCTCCAGGAGGACGGAGCCGTCAACGGCAACGTTGTATCGGCAAGGATGCACGGATTTACAATAGGCAGGATAGCGGAGGCCGCTGGCATATCAAGGGACGAGGTCGAGCGCAGGCTCGAAGAGGAAGGCTGCTTTACGGGATACCGCGAAGTGGACGGATGCGCCGGCGAATTCCCGTCAGGTTCAGGATATTACTACGCGGCGTACGGCGTGAAGGACGACTCGTGGGAGAACGCCGAGGGCGGCGTCGCCGTCATAGGCTCCGGGGCCATACGTATAGCTCAGGGCGTTGAATTTGACTACTGCTGCGTCAAGGCTGTCGAAGCGCTGCGCCGCAGGGGCATCCGCGCGATAATGATGAACGTGAACCCTGAGACAGTCAGCACTGACCACGATATATCCGACGCGCTTTACCTTGAACCTCTTACTACAGAGGACGCTATGCCCGTGCTGAAACGCGAGAGGGCGCAGGGCGTGTTCGCGTGCTTCGGAGGACAGACGTCGCTTAGGCTGGGGCTTGACCTTGCTTCCAAAGGCATAAAACTGTTCGGCCCCAACGCCGACGTTATCGACGCGGCGGAAGACAGAGGAAGGTTTTCGCGCCTCCTCTCAAAACTGGGTATAGCGGAGCCCGAGGGGACGGATGTTTCCTCGACAGAAGAGGGCAGAGCTATTGCCCGCAAACTTGGGTATCCTGTCATGGTGCGCCCGAGTTTCGTCATCGGCGGTGTCGCGATGAAAGCGGTGTACAACGAAAAGGATCTCACGGATGTTCTTGAAGAGGCGTTTGTCGCAGTGCCGGGACAGAAGGTAATGGTCGATAGGTTTCTGCAGGGCAGAGAATTTGAATGCGACGCGATATGCGACGGAGAGGATGTGCTTATCCCCGGAGTGTTTGAGCATATAGACCCGGCGGGGATACATTCAGGGGACTCGATGGCGGTCTTCCCGAGCTTCTCCCTTACTGACGAACAGCTTGACCAGATACTGCAGGTCGTGAAGAGGATATCGGGCGAACTCGGCATCCACGGCCTGCTTAATATCCAGTTCGTGCTGCGCGACGAGGTGTTCTGGATAATAGAGGCCAACCCAAGGGCAAGCCGCACGATCCCAATAGCGAGCAAAATATCAAAAATACCGATGGTCGATATCGCGGTCGGGCTCGCGCTTGGAGAAAAACTTGCTGATATGGGCTACGGACTTGGCGTATGCGCCAATAAAGGGCTTTGGGGCGTGAAGGTCCCCGTGTTCTCGAATGAAAAGCTGCCAGGCATAGACTTTAAGCTGGGCCCCAGAATGATGTCGACCGGCGAAAGCCTTGGTCTGTCGTCTAATGTATCCGACGCGCTGAACGACGCGCTTCTCGGCGCTGGATGGAATCCGCCGGAACATGGACATATACTTATAAGCGTCGCTGACTCGCATAAGTCGGAGACGATGCCGATTGCGTCACAGTTTCTCTCCCTTGGCTGGTCGTTGTACGCCACATCTGGGACGGCAATGTATTTAAGAAAGTGGGGCATACACGCCAAAGAGGTGAAGCCGGAAGAAATAGTCGATATGCTTCGCTCCGGTAAGCTCGATATGATGCTGAACATCCCCGGCGGCAATGAAAGGCATATATCACAGGGCGCTGAGCTCAGAAGAAACGCCTGTTCATGCGGGATACCATGCCTTCATTCTATGCCGGCAGTATGGGCTGTCGCGGCAAGCATGAGGAAATAATAAAAATACTAAACAAAAAAACGCTGGCTCTTCCATTTTATTACATCATGCTTTAAAATATATCCATAATGTTAAAAAAATGTTTTTTTATTGAAGAAATGGAGGAGCGGTAATGCTAAACAGCAAGCTACTTGATGATATAGGCAGACAGATACTTAGGATATTGCAAGAGGACGGAAGGATATCCTTCAACGAGCTCGGCAGGAGGGTAGGGCTTTCCTCCCCTGCCGTCGCCGAAAGGGTCCGCAGGATGGAAGAAGCCGGTATAATCCTCGGTTATCGCGCCATTGTAGACCATGGCCGCATCGGTTATCCGATAATGGCCTTTATCAGGCTTTCTATCCCTGTCGCAAACCTCGCGCAGTCCGACGAACTCGCTAAATCTATCCCGGAAGTTCTCGAATGCCATCACCTCACTGGAAGCGACGGAGTTATCCTGAAGGTCGCCGTCTCGTCAGTAGGGCACCTTGAAGAAGTGATAAGCCAGATGGGCAGCTGCGGTATGACCACTACGGCAATAGTTCTTTCCTCGCCCGTAACGGGGCGTCCGCTTGACGCGATCAAACTTCTCAGCGGTGAAAACTAGAGGCTTTCAATGGGCGAGATAAACAATGCGGCAATAGAGAACATACTCAGCCGCCGCAGCGTCCGTAAATACGACGAATCTCGCGTGGTCGATCAAAAGACTATAGAGACTCTGATAGAATGCGCATCGGCGGCTCCCAGCGCGCATAATCTGCGCCCGTGCCATTTCATAATAATCACAGACAGACAGGTACTATGCAGGCTCTCTGAGGAGCACCCTTTCGGAAAGATGCTCGCGACAGCGGCGTTTGCTGTTGCGGTGTGCGGCGAGACGCAGCGTGAGGCCGCGCTGCTCGATTACTGGGAGGAAGATTGCTCGGCCGCGATGGAGAACCTGCTTTTAGCGGCGAACGCCGTTGGTCTTGCCTCAGTGTGGCTTGGTGTCAGACACGGGCCGAACGGCCTTGAAGCAAAGATGAAGGGCCTCCTCGAAGTTCCGGGGAACATAGCCATGCTTGGCATAGCTTCGATAGGCTACCCTGTGGTTACGGTGGATCCTCACAAAGGCATCGCGCCGACGTCTCTTCATGCTAATAAGTGGTGATAGACGCCCATTAGTGGTAAAATAGCAACGTTGATACAAGGAGCGGCGGCTTTACCGCCGCTCGTCATTTGCACCGTTTAGTTGGGGGTTTTTAGATGGATCATAACAACAATCAAGCCAGCCTTTTTGAGATAGGCAAAGTAATTCCGCTGCCGCTTGAAGAAGAGATCAAAGTCAGTTACCTTAATTACGCAATGAGCGTCATTGTGGGCCGCGCGCTTCCTGACGCGAGGGACGGGCTTAAGCCTGTTCAGCGCAGGATACTGTACGCGATGCTCGAGATGGGCGTACGCCACAACCAGCCGTTCAAGAAGTCGGCTCGTATCGTCGGTGATGCTATGGGTAAATATCACCCACACGGCGACGCGGCGATATATGACACGATGGCCCGTATGTCGCAGGATTTCAGCATGAGATATCCTCTCGTCGACGGACAGGGAAACTTTGGTTCTGTCGACGGTGATTCGCCGGCCGCCATGCGTTATACGGAAGCCCGCCTCCATTCAATGGGCGAAGAGATGTTGGCGGACATAAACGAAGAGACTGTCAACTGGGGCCCGAACTATGACGAATCCCTTCAGGAACCGCTCACACTGCCTTCCAGGATACCGAACCTGTTGGTCAATGGCAGCACCGGCATCGCAGTCGGCATGGCCACGAACATGCCCCCGCATAATATCGGAGAGGCCGTAGACGTCTGCTGCGCGCTGCTTGACGATCCCGATACGGAACTCGGCGAACTCATGGCGCTCATGCCGGGGCCGGACTTCCCGACGGGCGGCATCATACTAGGCCGCGAAGGCATCATAGACGCATATAAGACAGGCCGCGGAAGGCTCATAGTGCGCGGCAAGGTAGATGTTGAGGACGGCCGCAAGGGCAAACAGAGCATAATAATCTCTGAGATCCCTTACATGGTCAACAAAACGACGTTTATAGAGACGATAGCCAAGGGCGTACAGACAGGAATAATAGATGGGGTCTCCGACCTGCGTGATGAATCCGACAGAGAGGGTATGCGCATCGTAGTTGAACTCCAGCGCGATGCTGACCCGAACCTCGTCCTGCGCCAGCTCTACACGAGGACTCAGCTCCAGAGTACGTTCGGCGTCATAAACCTTGCCATAGTGGACGGCGAGACGAAAGAACTCTCGCTTAAAGAGATGGTTCTAGTATTTCTGAACCATCGCAGAAGCGTCATTCGCAGACGCACCGATTTCAGGCTGCGTAAGGCTGAGGAACGCGCCCATATACTCGAAGGGCTTATGCGCGCGCTAGACGCTATAGAAGAGGTAATTAAGATAATCCGCGGTTCTGATAATGCCGTGTCGGCGAGGAACGCGCTGGTTGAGACGCTTGGTTTCACGGAGATACAGGCCCAGGCGATACTTGATATGAAACTGCAGAGGCTCACTGGCCTTGAACGCGATAAGATAGACGCGGAACTTCGCCAGCTTTTGATGGATATCGAACGCTACCGCAGTATACTTGGCAGTTCCGCGATACTTGATTCCGTCGTAAAGGATGAACTGCTGGAAGTTCGCAAACAGTATGCCGATAAACGCCGGACTGAGATAGAGAACGCGGCCGAAGAAGTAGCCGACGAAGACCTTATCCCGGAGGAAGATATCGTCGTAGCCCTCAGCAGGGACGGATATATCCGCCGTATGCCGCTGGACGCCTATCGTGTGCAGGCTCGAGGAGGCAAGGGCGTCAAAGGCGTGACTACAAAGGCAGAGGACGAGATATCTCTACTCACCATCACAAACACTCATAGGACACTATATCTGTTCACGAGCAAAGGCCGCGTGTTCGGCATCAGGGGCTTCTCGTTGCCCGAGCCGAAGACCGGAAAGGGAAAGCTTATAGGTACTATCGTAACGATGGACAAGGGCGAAAAGGTCGTCGCCATCAAGGACAGCCAGCTTGAAGGGGCGAAGTATGTGTTCTTCGTGACCTGCAACGGCACGGCTAAACGTCTGCCCGTCGAGGAACTCGAAGGACTTACGAGGGCTGGCCGCCGTGTGCTTACGCTGAATGACAACGATAATATCGCGAGGGTCAGGGTCACGAGCGGAAGCGACGACCTGCTCTTCACAACTGCGCTGGGACAGACGCTGCGAGTCTCGGAGGAAGAATTCCGTCCGCTTGGCAGACAGGCGCAGGGCGTTCGCGGAATAAAACTTGCTGACGGAGACGCCGTCGTAGGATGCGATGTTGTCACAGAAGGCCGTCAGGTCTTCTTCATCAGCGAGCTTGGTAAAGGCAAACGCACACAGTACGACCAGTTCACGCAGCATCACCGCGGAGGCTACGGTGTGCGCGCTATGATGCTTGGCCCCAAGACCGGGAAACTTGTCGGCGCGTGGGGCGTTGCCGAGGACGAAGAGATAATAGTTATCACAAGCAAGGGCAGCATGATACGTATCCCGGTAAAGGACATCTCTATACTGAGCCGCAGCGCTACCGGCTATTCAGTGAAACGTCTGGACGACGGCGACATGATAGCCGACGTTAGTATCGTCCGCAATGAGGACGAGGAAAGCTTGTAAATGAAACTCGCCCGTGACGGATGGCCGACTATCGGAGCGCTTGTTCTTATGCCGGTCGCCGGGTGGTATGTCTCGCCATATATTGCCGTTGCACTGCTGTTTCCGCTTGCGCTGGCGGTATGGTTCTTCCGCGACCCTGAAAGGTTCCCTGATTCTGCGGAAGGGTTTCTGTGTCCGGCCGACGGCAAAGTCGTTGAGATCGAAGCGGTCGAGCATAAGTTCACCGGCAAAGCAACGAAAATCGGCATATTTATGAGCGGTTTCGACGTGCACGTGAACCGCTTCCCGACCTCGGGCAGGGTAGCGTTCACCGAATATGTCCCTGGTAAGAAATGGTTTGCCATCGCGCCCAAGGCGTCTGAGATAAACGAGCGTTTTTACGTAGGCGCGGAGTGTGAATATGGCAGATTTATGCTTGTGCAGATAGCTGGTATACTCGCGCGAAGGATCGTATGCAGGGTGCGTATCGGGGATTCACTGGACAGAGGCCAGCGTTATGGTATGATTAAACTTGGTTCTAAGGTCGATATTTATTTGCCTGACTGCATCGTCCCTGCGGTTGAAATAGGAGACAAGGTCACCGCTGGAAAAACGGTCATAGGAGTGTTGAAGAAATGAGAAAACGCAGCAGACGCGTAAGAGATATACCAATTAGAAAGATAATACCGAACATGATAACGAGCGGCAGCGTATTCTGCGGAGTATCATCGCTCGTTATGACGTATCGCGGACAGCTGATTCCCGCAGCGGCGCTGATATGCTTTGCAGTGTTCTTTGATATCATGGACGGGCGCGTCGCGCGCAGTCTCGGAGGCAGCAGCTCGTTTGGCGAGGAACTTGACAGCCTCGCCGACGCCATCAGCTTTGGCGTCGCCCCAGCGTTCCTGATGTATGTCGCATATATAGATGTTCAGGGCGGGGTGTTCGGTGTGTTCTCAGCGTCGTTCTTTGCGCTCTGCGGAGTGCTCAGGCTCGCGCGGTTCAACGTCACGCATGTTCCGGCCGGTCCGTTCCAAGGTCTGCCAATACCCGCCGGAGGTCTTACTCTGGCGTCGTTTATCATAGCTAAGCTTCCGATGACTCCAGCTGCGGCTACATGCGCGATGCTCTTCATTGGAGCGCTTATGGTGAGCTCTGTCCCTTACTGCAACGCGAAAAAACTGAAAAAACATAACGTGAACAAAGCCAAGATGTACGGATTGCTTGGATTTGTCTGCCTCTGCTTCATTCTTCTGAGGGAGAGGGCTTTTCTCGCGATCGCGCTCATGTATATCGCAACGGGGCTGGTACGTTTTGACGTGGCGGAGTGGACGCTGGACAACGACGATACGATAGAGGAAAAAGACTAAGACAACGAAGTTTTAATAATACTATTTTTATAATATGAACGATATTTCCGGCTTCGGCTTAATTTTTGCCGGAGTCGGTTTTTTTAAAAGAGGGGGCATTTTTATGAAGAAGATCATGACGGGCAACGAAGCTCTTGCCCGTGGCGCATGGGAAGCGGGGCTGCACGTAGCGGCGGCATATCCAGGGACGCCGTCGACGGAGGTCCTTGAAGAGCTGTCCGGCTACAAGGAAGTATATTCCGAGTGGGCCACGAACGAAAAAGTAGCGCTTGAGGTCGCGGCGGGAGCAAGTATCGCTGGAGCAAGGTCGCTTGCCGCGATGAAGCATGTCGGAGTAAATGTGGCTGCCGACCCGCTCTTTACTTTGGCTTATACGGGAGTCAACGGAGGATTAGTCATTGTTTCTGCAGATGACCCGGGACTGTTCAGCTCGCAGAACGAACAGGACAACCGCTATTACGCGCTTCACGCTAAGATCGCCATGGTCGAGCCCTCCGACAGCCAAGAGTGCCATGATTATGTCAAAGAGGCGTTTGATATCTCCGAAAAATACGATACGCCGGTGCTCTTCCGCAGCACGACAAGGATATGCCACAGCAAGGGGCTTGTCGAGACGGCGGAGCGTACTGAGAGGGCAGTAAAGGAATATTCAAAGGACACCTCAAAGTATGTCATGGCCCCCGCCGCCGCTAAGAAACGCAAATATGTGATGGAAGGGCGCATCAAGGCGCTCGAGGAATACAGCGAGACCACGTCGCTCAACAGGATAGAGAGGGGAACAGGCGGCGTCGGCATCATCACAAGCGGAATATCTTACAACCACGCGAAAGAAGTCTTCGGGGACAAAGCCTCGTACCTCAAACTTGGATTTACCTGGCCTCTTCCCGCCAACAAGATACAAGAATTCGCAAAATCGGTGGAGACGCTGTACATCATTGAAGAGAACGAACCGTACCTTGAAGATTTCGTAAAGGCCCTCGGCATTAAATGTGTCGGCCGTGAAAAATTACCCTGGGTAGACGAGCTTACGCCCGAGAAGATACGCCGCGCATTCTTCCCAGAAGAAGCGGAGACGGGCGGCTACGCCATAGATTCACAGGTCCCGCCGCGCCCCCCCGTCCTCTGCGCAGGATGCACCCACAGGGGATTTTTCTACGAGATAGGGAAGTATAAAGACGTCGTCGTCACAGGAGACATCGGATGCTATACGCTCGGCATGGTGCCTCCGCTATCGGCGATAGATTCGGTAATATGCATGGGCGCGAGCATATCCGCTGGCGCGGGGTTCTACAAAGCGCAGAAGATCGCAGGGCGCGCGAAAAAAGTATTTGCCGTGATAGGCGACTCTACGTTCTTCCACTCCGGCATCACAGGGCTCATTGACGTTGTCGTCAACAAAGCCCCTATCGTCGTCACGATACTCGACAACAGGATAACGGCAATGACCGGCCACCAGGAGAACCCCGGCACGGGACGCACCCTTATGGGGGAAGCTACGTATCAGGTCGACCTCAAGGCAATGTGTATGGCATGCGGCGTTAAAGAAGAAAATATCCGTCTTATCGACCCGTACAAGCTCGACGAGACCAGCGTGGCCATAAAAGACGGACACGCCGCGACGGAGCCTTTCGTCATAATCACTACGCAGCCCTGCGCTCTGATAAAAGAAGTCGTCAAGGCCCGCGCGAATATGAAATGCCGCGTGGACGAGTCAAAGTGCATAAAATGTAAACTCTGCATGAAGGCAGGGTGTCCGGCGGTCAATTTCCGCGACGGCCGAGTCTTTATCGACAGAACGTCGTGCAACGGATGTATGGTATGCGCGCAGATATGCCCCAAACAGGCGATCTCGAGGGAGGAATAGGCAGATGAAGAACAACGATACCAGAAGCGTACTGCTTGTCGGAGTCGGCGGGCAGGGAACGATACTAGCCTCGAAGCTCCTCTCCGAGGGACTTGTCCGCAAGGGCTATGATGTGAAGATGTCGGAGATACATGGCATGTCGCAGCGCGGCGGAAGCGTTACGACCCATGTCAGGTTCGGTTCGTCCGTATCTTCCCCTATCGTGCCTGAGGGCGAGGCGGACGTACTTGTCGCCTTTGAGAAAGTAGAGGCCGTAAGATGGCTGAACTATTTGAGGAAGGGCGGCACGCTAGTTGTCAACGACTTCGAGATATATTCGCTGCCGGTCCTCATAGGAGCGGCTGAATATCCCGCGGGCGTCACCGAGAAACTTAAAGCCGAAGTCGAGAACATCAAGATATTCAACGCCGCGGAGATAGCGACGAAACTTGGCAACATTAAAGCTCAAAACGTCGTGCTGTTCGGCGCTCTCGTAAAGGCTATGAAACTTGAAGGTATCGATTGGAAAGAAGTCCTGACGGAACTTGTCCCGCCGAAGCTTCTCGACCTCAACCTAGCCGCGTTTGAAGCTGGACTAAAGCAGTAAAGACAGGGGCATAGGCGGGCGGTCCTCGTTTTTGAGGGCCGCCCTTTTGTATGCAAAAACATTTACAGACGTATAATGAAAATATCTCAAAATAGGTTAGAATATAAGAAAATTACCGGAAGAGATGATGACTGATGGCTATTATCCTTGATGGGAAAGTCGTAGCAAAGGCGATCAAGAATTGGCTTTCCAGCTCCGTGTCCATGATAGAGAAACGATACGGCTGGACTCCCAGCTTTGTTACGGTACAGGTCGGAAACGACCCAGCGTCCGACCGTTATATAAGAAACCAGATAAAACTGTGCTGCGAGCTTGGCATGAACGCCGAGCTGATACAGTTTCCAAGCGATATAAGCAAAGACGACTTTATGAAGAGGATCAAAGAGATAGAGAACGATGACAATGTGGATGGGATAATCATCCAGCGTCCGCTTCCCGAAGGCTGGACGATCGACGAGATAATCCGCTCTGTCTCGCCCGTGAAAGACGTTGAGGGCATACACCCGGAAAATCTTGGGTGTCTTTTCCTTGGACAGGAGTCGATTCCACATCCGTGTACCGCTTGGGCCGCGATACTGCTGCTGGAATGGTACGGCCGCGACTC
>JAUNSQ010000128.1 GCA_030539135.1 Synergistaceae bacterium
GATCACTCCACAATATTAGTCTGTATGACCCAGTCCTGTTGCCTATACTCCAACGCCAATCTCTCGGCGGCTCGCATACTGTCGCACAACGCGAAGAAGGCGCTGCCGCTTCCGCAAAGCCCCCATCCAAACGCGCCGAAATCAGAAGCGATGCGTCCGGCGGTAATATATTCTCCATGTTCGGCAGTAAGAGGCAGTAAAAAATCGTTCGGTAAAAGTCCCGCGCGCTTCTTATCTTTTAGTCTTTCAAAAACAGATAAAGCTTCGTCGTGAGCCTCGCCCGCCGACAATAATGCCAGCCCTTTTGATTTACGATACTCGTCAAGTTTCGAATATGCTTCGGCCGTATCAGAACGCCATTTCGGGAATACAAGGACCCAACAAAAAGGCAAATCTCCCGATATTGGTTCGGCCTTCTCGCCAACGCCGCTTACAAACGCCAAATCGTTCAGTCCGGACAGAAAAGTTATATCCGCTCCAAGTTTCGAAAAGACGGCCCGTTCTCCCGTCAAACCATAATATTTTCTTAGCCATGAAATCATCCCCGCGGCATTTCCGCTGCCCGCGCCAATTCCACTGCCGGTTGGAAACTTCTTGTCAAGTTCGACAGAAAGCGGTAAAAGCTCTCCGTATGTTTTTCTCGCAAGTTCTATTACTTGAGTAACAAGATTTGGCCCTTTTATATTCGTTCCGATTATCTTAAAATCATCCCTTATATTTTCATCATTCTTTGGGCAAATTGTCAACCTCTCTATAGCACTTTTTTTCCAAAATAACGAATATATATCATGATACCCGTCGTCTCTCTGTGAAAATACACGAAGCGTCAGGTTGATTTTTATTGGACAGAATATAGTATTTCGCATATATTGGCCCCCTTCAACTAAAAAAGCCCCGGCATACGCCGGGGCAAGCCGTGTAAAAAATTCTTTACAAAAGCGATTCTCCGTTCGCTTCTAGTTGGAGTTCGACTTCTTTTGTCAGTATATCGGCATAGCTAAACGAGACCGTACTCCGCTGGGATTCGATATACACGGTAAAAAGGCTCGGGTATACTTCTTTAATAACGCCGGCGCGTTCTTCCATTTTGCGTCTTCCGTTAGCGGCGCGGTAGCAAATACGGGTACCCTTGTGCTGACGCATTAACTCACGAATAGATTCTATAGTGTACGCCATGCACACACCACCTCCAATAATCTAATTATTATACAATATTCTTAAAATTTATTCAAGGAATTGGAGAGAATGTGTTAATTTTAATATAAAAACTTACAATTTTAAATATTTTCACGCGTTTTTCAATGTATGACTATTTATATAGAACGTGCTTGCCACCACCCTATCGCGTTACCTCAGCACATCATTACATTTTATGTCAGCGGGATGGTATTCCAATATTTCGAGCATTATAATTTTAATTACCGCCGACAGACAATATTTCGTTAAACGCGGCAATAATATCTTTCTCATCTTCTCCGCTGAGCGTTCGCATGTGAAACAGTACCGCGTCATTTGCCGCCCCTGCAATTACAGAAGTTGAAACACCACGCAGCTTTTCTGCCAGTTTGCCGGAACTACCAAGCTCAGGCAGACGGAGAGACACTCCATAACCAGGGAGCTGCGACTGTGGATATGTTCCGCCGCCAACCGTGTCGTTCGTTGGGACGACCTTTAATGATACAGAGCGCAGCCTTGTCGTCTCAAAAAACGCCTTTAAGCGGCGATAGAAATTTTGAGCGTTCTTTCGAAGTTCCTCCTGACTTTTAAACACCATAGAAACAGTAGGGATGGAGAGTATGTCGCCCCTTAAATATATCCGCAGAGTCGCTTCAAGCGCGGCCAACGTCATTTTGTCAACACGCAGAGCCCTCAACAGCGGGTGTTTGCGCAGCTTATCGATTATTTCAGCCTTGCCTATAATAATCCCCGCCTGCGGCCCGCCAAGAAGTTTGTCCCCTGAGAAGGTGACGATGTCCGCCCCCTCCTCTGCACACTCTCTTACAGTCGGATCTCCAGTTAGGCCGATGCAGCTCGTATCGACCAACATCCCGCTGCCAAGGTCTTCCATTAGGATAATTCCCCTACTATGGGCAAGTTCCGCGAGCTCAGCGCGTGAAACTGTAGATGTGAAGCCTGTTATTCTGTAATTTGAAGGATGTATCTTCAATAACATCGCAGTCTCTTCCGTTATAGCCGAGACATAATCTTTGATGTGTGTCATATTAGTCGTTCCGACTTCAACCATTTTGGCCCCTGAAAGTTCCATAATATCGGGGATACGAAAGGAACCGCCTATCTCTACCAGTTCACCGCGTGATATTACAGCCTCTTTATCATCGGAAAGAGCTTTCAGGGCAAGGATAACCGCCCCTGCGTTGTTGTTTACAACTATAGCGGCCTCCGCTCCAGTGAGACGGCAGATAAGCCACTCGACATGGTCGTTCCGCTCCCCTCTTGTACCCTTCTGCGTTGAATATTCGAGCGTATTATAATTAGACGCGATATTGAGCACGGCATCCATCGCCTCATCGGCGAGCAGAGAGCGGCCAAGGTTCGTGTGTATGACAACGCCTGTCGCGTTGACAACCTTATGGAGTGAGAACTCCGCCTTTTCGGACACCGCAAGCATTGCGGCTCTTGAGATGCTGTCGAAATCAAAGGCTGTATCTGGACATTCCCGTATTTTTTGTCTTAGTTCAGAGAGTAATCCAGATATAATATCTTTCACCGCTTCACGGCCAATCTGCGCTTCAAACCCTTCAACCCAAGAAAGCGCAAGAAGGCTGTCCATTGACGGGATTTTTCTCATAGCGTTTTGCACTTCATTATTCATCCATATTCCCCTCGCTTATGAAAAATACCTCACGGCAATATTATAAATCAAATAAGCTCTCGCCATAACACATTTGCAACGCGCATTCCTTTTTTCGTCAAATATATACTATCACGGCCAAGGACATAGAGGTCGTCGGGGAAAGTTTTCAGTATCCGCAACACGTTATCAAGCGCCTGAGCCCCATATTTTTTAGTAAAGTCCGCTATTTTAATCCCGTAGTTCATCCTGAGAGCAAGCACTGAAGCCTCGCGAGCCACCGCGTATTTATCCAGCCGTTCGCCGGATGATATCGCAGATTTGCTGGACGACATACGTTTTGCATAATTATTTATTCCAGAGATGTTTTTATACCGCCAGCCCGCGATATATCCCGACGCTCCTGGACCGGCCCCGAGGTAATCGCCGCCCTGCCAATAATTTATATTATGTCGGCTCTCTCTGCCTGGCTTTGCAAAATTCGACACTTCATACTGTTCAAACCCCTTTGTCGGCAAATACCATTGCGCCATTCTGTACGGAAGGTATCCGTCGGTCAGGTTTTCTGGGGACATATTTTCCCAACGGCTACCCTGTTCCAATGAGAGTTGATACAGCGAAAGGTGCTGTGCGCCGGATTTCACCGCATCATGCAGAGTCCTCCACCAGTTCTCAGGAGTTTGGTGCGGAAGCCCGAACATGAAATCCGCGTTGACCGAGAAACCGGAAGCCAACGCCGCGGATATCGCGTCATGCGCCTGACGCGCGTTATGAAGTCTGCCAAGAAGTTTAAGCTCCACGTCGTCGAAACTCTGCGCGCCAACGCTGACTCGGGTAACGCGCCAGTCTCTCCAAATCGCCAAATGCTCGGCGCGTAATGAGTTGGGGTTAGCTTCTACCGTAACTTCGGCATGGTCGGCAATATCAAAATTGTCCTCTATGACGGCAACAAGCGCGTCCCATTGACGAGGCGTGAGCACAGTCGGAGTTCCCCCGCCTATATAACAAGTGTTCAGCCTAGCCTTGCCGATCCTATAGCGCCACCAATTGAACTCCGCCGCAAGCGCGTCAAGCCATATATCGCCCTCACCGGGCGACGGCACGGCGCTCTCAAAGGAACAGTAAGGGCACTTGCGCTCACAAAATGGGACGTGGATATAAAGAGAAAGCCCCCCCTTGGGAGGCTCGAATGGATTTCTGAGCGGCAATTTACCTGTCCTCCGCCTTGCTGACATCCATAAACGCAAGGAAAGCCTCCTGCGGGATTGAAACGCGCCCGATTTGTTTCATGCGTTTCTTGCCCTCCTTTTGCTTCTCAAGGAGCTTGCGCTTACGCGTGATGTCGCCGCCGTAACATTTCGCGAGAACGTCTTTACGCACGGCCTTTATGTTCATCCTCACAATGACCTTCTTGCCAACCGCGGCCTGCACAGGGACTTCAAACAACTGGCGCGGGATCAGTTCTTTCAGTTTGCCGACTACTGCGTGCCCCCGGTGATAAGCCT
>JAUNSQ010000012.1 GCA_030539135.1 Synergistaceae bacterium
CGCCAGCCTTTACCATCGTGGACGTCGCCGTCGAGTTAGTGCCGAGCGCCCTGATATACACATCCGGGTATACACTGCGGATACGCTCCGTCAGGGCTTTGCCTATACCCCCGCCGTGTCCGTCAACGACCCCGACCATAAATTCTTTTTTCTTCAACAAAACCACCGCTTTCTATGACGTCGTGTGCATCAGCAGCCGCCCTTATATTTTAGATAATGTTCCTTCATGCAGTCGAAGGATTTTTGGCTGATGTAGTGTTCCATACGGCAGGCGTCTGCGAACGCGGTATCCTCGTCTACGCCGACCGACATCAGCATGGAGGCAAGCACGTTGTGCCGTTCGTATATCTGTTCCGCGACCGCGCTGCCTGACTCTGTGAGCAACACGCTACCGTCCTCGCCGACGGTCAATAGTCCAACTTCACGCATCTTCTTGAGTGCGACGCTCACGGTCGGTTTTGAGAAACCAAGTTCTTTCGCGATGTCTATTGAGCGGACTTTATTCGATTTTCCGTGAAGTATGAGGATCGTTTCCAGATACATTTCCTCTGATTCGTTGTTCTTCATATCGTCTCAAGCGCGGCCTCCCGTCGTCGATATCGACCTTGCGTAACAATAGCAGGAAATCTGGCGCTTGACAAATCGGTTAGTCGAAACTAACCTATATTGGTTAGTTAGAACTAACTATTTAACAAGGAGGTATGGAGATGCCGTTAACAATGCTTAGAGCCGGAGAAGAACGGCGCATCGTGAAGATAAACGGCGACGGCAAGACGAGACAATTTCTTGAGAACCTCGGATTTGTCACGGGAGAGACGGTGAGGGTCGTCTCAAAAATGGGAGACAACCTCATCGTCAACGTCAAAGAATCAAGAGTGGCCGTCAGCTGCGAAGCCGCGATGCAGATCACAGTCTGACAGGAGGAGTGGAGATAATGGAAACGCTGAACAACGTAAAAGTAGGGGACACGGTCATAACGGTCAAGTTGCACGGGGAAGGCGCGGTGAAGCGCAGGATAATGGACATGGGTATCACCAAAGGCACAAGCATAATGGTGAGGAAGGTCGCGCCACTCGGAGACCCAATCGAAGTAAAGGTTCGCGGCTACGAGCTCTCTATACGCAAGGCCGACGCGGAGATGGTCGAAGTCGAACCGCGCGAAGGAGGCAAACTCTAATGGATACCAAAATCGCGCTGGCCGGGAACCCAAACTCAGGCAAGACTACGCTCTTCAACGCGCTCACTGGCTCCAGCCAATACGTCGGTAACTGGCCGGGAGTCACCGTCGAGAAAAAAGAAGGACGTCTCAAGGGACACGACGACGTTATTATCGCCGACCTGCCAGGCATCTATTCGTTATCGCCATACACGCTGGAAGAAGCAATCGCCAGAAAATATCTGACCACAGAAGGCCCAGACGCGATACTCAACATCGTCGACGGAACGAACCTCGAGAGGAACCTCTATCTAACGACGCAGCTAATGGAGCTCGGCATACCGATGGTCGTCGCGGTGAACATGAACGACGTCATCGACAAGAACGGCGACAAGATCGATATCGTCAGCCTCTCCGAAAAACTCATGTGCCCCGTCTTCAGTATATCCGCGCTCAACGGCGCGGGGGTCGCGGAGGCGGCGAACGCCGCCGTGAAGCTCGCGAAGTCTGGCAAACGCAGGATACCCAGACATATTTTCAAAGGCTCTGTCGAACACGCGATAGCTCACATAGAAGAGATGGTCCTGCATTCGGTTCCTGAGGACAAGCAGAGATGGTTCGCCGTAAAACTGTTCGAAAGAGACAAGGACATACAGAAACAGCTCGGACTTTCCGAAGAAGCGCTCGACCATATCGAGCAGGACATTAAGAGGTGTACGGAGGAGATGGGCGACGATGCCGAGAGTATCGTCACCGCAGAACGCTACGCCTATATAGACTCGGCGGTCAAAAAGTGCTATGTGAGGAACGAACGCGAGATGATGACGCCATCGGACAAGATAGACCGCGTTATCACAAACCGCTGGCTCGCGCTGCCGCTCTTCGCTGCGGTCATGTTCGTCGTCTATTACATCTCGGTGACCACGGTCGGGACGATACTTACCGACTGGACGAACGACACGCTGTTCGGGAAAATCGTCGTCCCAGCCGCGGCGTCTGCGCTTGAAAAGAGCGGGTGCGCTGCTTGGCTCCAAGGGCTGTTAGTCGACGGAATCGTCAGCGGAGTCGGCGCGGTGCTTGGCTTCGTGCCTCAAATGCTCGTACTCTTCTTCTTTTTGGCGTTTCTTGAAGACTGCGGTTACATGGCGCGTATCGCCTTCATCATGGACAGGATATTCCGCAAGTTCGGGCTGTCCGGCAAATCATTCATACCAATGCTCATAGGCACGGGCTGCGGGGTCCCCGCGATCATGGCCTCGCGCACTATCGAGAACGAGCATGACCGCCGCATGACGATCATGACAACGACGTTCATCCCCTGCGGGGCAAAACTGCCGATAATCGCGCTTATAGCCGGAGCTCTGTTCCCTGGAGCCGCGTGGGTCCCATCGAGCGCATACTTCGTCGGCATCGCTGCGATCGTTTGCTCGGGCGTCATATTGAAGAAGACATCCATGTTCTCGGGCGACCCTGCGCCGTTCGTAATGGAGCTCCCGGCCTACCACATGCCGGCGGCCTCGAACATCCTGCGCTCTATGTGGGAGCGCGGCTCCAGCTTCATCAAGAAGGCTGGAACGATAATCCTGCTCTCTACTGTTTTTGTATGGTTCACGTCATTCTTCGGATGGATGGACGGGAGCTTCGCCATGCTTGAGGGCGACCAGCTAGACCACAGCATACTGGCGCGCATCGGAGCGACGATCGCGTGGATATTCTCACCGCTGGGCTGGGGTAACTGGAAGGCAGCGGTCGCCGCTATCACCGGGCTCGTCGCGAAAGAGAACGTCGTTGGCACATTTGGGATACTTTACGGCTTCAGCGAGGTTGCGGAGGACGGTTCGGAGATATGGGGGCAGCTTCGCGCGGCTTTCACGCCTGCGGCCGCCTATTCGTTCCTTGTATTCAATCTGCTCTGCGCTCCGTGCTTCGCGGCTATGGGAGCTATCCGGCGCGAGATGAACAACGCGAGGTGGTTCTGGTTTGCTATCGCATATCAGACGGGGCTGGCGTACGCGGCGGCGTTCTGCATATACCAAGCTGGCTCGCTCTTCGCTGGCGGAAGCCCAAGCGCGTGGACGGCCGTCATGGCGGTAGTGATCCTAATCTTCTTCTATATGCTCTTCCGCAGACCGAGGGAGGAAGATTGATATGAAATGCGTATTGCTTATTTTGTCCGTTCCTGTCGCGGCATTGGCCGCCATCCTGCTTCTCGGCGAGATGACGCGGATAAAGAGATAAAAAGGAGGAATCGACATGGCGACAACAATAGTTATCAGCGTAGCGCTGTTCACGGCGCTCGCATTGATAGTCAGGAAGATGTACCGCGACAAAAAGACAGGCAGGACATGTTGCGGCGATTGCGCTCACTGCCAAGCATGCGACGCAAGATACTCGATAAAAATGGCACCGCGGCATAAAGACACAGCGAATTGACTTGACGTTACCTTCCGCTTCTGCGGTTTCCCCAGCAGAAACGGAGAGCGAAATATTAAATCTCTAGGAGGAATTACTAAAATGAAAAAGTTATTAGCAAGTTTACTCACAGCGGCGGCGGTTGCTTTCGCCGCGCCTGCCTTCGCGGCAAATCCATTCGCGGACATCCCCGCGGGACACTGGACGTACGACGCGGTCGCGCAGCTCGCGGCTCACGGGATAGTATCGGGTTACCCCGACGGGGCATTTAAGGGCAAACAGCCCGCGACGCGCTATGAGGTAGCCTCCGTCGTGGCTAGGGCTCTCGCGAAGGCGGAAGAGGGGCACGCGAGCAAACAGGATTTGGAAGTCCTGAAGAAACTCGTGATGGAATTCAACGACGAACTCAGCGCGCTGGGCGTAAAAGCCGACAAGCTCGACAAGCGCGTGACGCTCATCGAAGAGCGGCTCGGCGGGTGGAACCTGAGCGGTACGTTCGCATTCGAGGCGGCGTTCGGCGGCGACAAGCAGCGTTATATGAACGTCCCCGGCTCAAACACACAGTTCCGCAAGGAGCAGTTCTACCTATACCTTTCAAAACAGATAGACGAAAATACATCCTTCTTCGCCGAATATCTCCACGGCGCGGACGACACGAAGAACCCATACGGCGGCATGGGCGAACTCGGAGAGGGCGGGCTATGGCGGTGCGTCTATGTCGATACGAATCTGCCTTATGACGTCGGGCTGAGCATCGGACGCTTTGAGATAAACTTTGAAGAGGACTACGGGCTTTTTAACGACGACGAACCTATTTTCGGACACTATTATACGGACGGCTTCCGCCTCGCGAAGACATGGAACAATCTGAGGGCGACGGCCGCGGTCGGACGCAACCAAAGCTACAATTACGACTACAACGATATGGATTACACAAGCATGAACTATGTGCTCGACCTGAACTGGCAGCCGAGCGAGAAGTTCTTCGCGGGGGCGACGGGGTACTGGAAGGCAGACGACAGCCAGCCGAGCTCGGGCGATCTCGGCGTCAGCACGTATGGCGTCTACGCGGGCTACAACTTCACGCCGAACGTCGCGCTGAAGGGGATATATTATTTCCAGCAGCTCGGCGCGGACGTCGCTGGCGGATATGACGACAGCCCAAGCGCGTGGAAGGTAATGCTGGACGTCAAACAGGACCTTTTGAAATACACTTCTCTGTGGCTCGAATACGACAACCAGCACAACAATTTCTGGAAAGCGCATAACGAAAGGTTCGGCATCGGAGGAAGCGCGTGCCCGACTCTACTCGACAACCTCCCAACAAACAACAACCACACTAGCGCGTATTTCGTCCGCGCAGAGCAGGAATGGAGCAAGAAGTGGAGTACGCTTTTGCGCTACGGGCGGGCCGACTTCAACACAGCCGGGTACGACGACCCTACGCTGTTCGAGTTCGCGGTCACATACCGCCACTCCCCGGCGCTCGCGTTCACTCTGCTCTACGACCAAGTGGACTACGGGACCAACTCTATAAACAATATCAAGCCGGATACAGCAATGGACGGTAAGGACCACGTTATATTGTTCCGCACCGTCGTCGATTTCTAATTTTAATCAAGCGCAACACCGCGTCGGCCCGAGCCTCCCTCCTCACGCAAACTCCCGGGCCGGCGTATTTTCTTCTATTTCGGCTATAATGGTCTATAGCTCCACAAATATTATTGGAGGCGATGAGTTATGCCGATATGGGATATCATCGGACCTGTCATGATAGGACCTTCCTCAAGCCACACGGCGGGCGCGGTGCGTATTGGGCGTCTCGCGCGGATGTGCTGGGGCGGAGAACTGAAAAAGGCCGACATTTATATGAGAGGCAGCTTCGCGTCCACCGGACTCGGCCACGGGACGGACAAAGCCCTCGTAGCCGGGCTGCTCGGCTATAACCCCGACGATACGTCCGTGCGCTACGGCATCGACCTCGCGCGCAAGGCGAAGCTTGACTATCATTTCCATGTCGAGGACATCGAGGGCGCTCACCCAAACTCTGTGCGCATCGTAATGTCCGACGACAGGCGCAGCGTCGAAGTGGTAGCTGCTTCCATCGGCGGCGGGGCTGTGATCCTCCAGCAGCTAGACGGATTTCAAGTGGACATCACCGGTTCGCTGCCCGTAGTCGTCATCATTAATAAGGACGTTCACGGCGTAGTCGGAGCCGTCTCGACATACTTCGCGGGACATGGCGTCAATATCGCTACGATGAAGGTCAACCGCAGCGGACGCGGCGGGATGGCCACGATGGTCATAGAGCTTGACCCGGAAGGCGCGCGCGTTACGATCGACGAGATAAAGGCCGTTCACCCTGCTATCGAGCGCGTGATCGGCATACGGGGGGTCGAATAATGAGAGCGATAGAGGACATACTAAAATACTCCGAGGAAAAACATCTCACTCTGCCCGAGGCGATACTCGCCATGGACGAGGAATTTTCCGGCGTTCCCGAAGGCGAGATAAGAACTAAAATTTTTTCGCGGCTAAAAGATATGGCGCGTTCCGTATCGGAATCCGAAGGGAACGAGGCCCCGTGTAAATTCCTTCCAATCACGGGCGAACCTCTGCGCGGCTACGCTGAGAGGACGTCGGGCGGGCTATGCGGTCAGTTCATCCTCGACGCGAGCGCGAAGGCCCTCGAAGTCGCCACATATAACTCCACGATGGGGCGTATCGTCGCGGCTCCGACCGCAGGGAGCTGCGGAATACTTCCAGGGCTGCTCTTCGCGTGGAAAGAGCTCCGCGCCGACGAGTATGAGGACATTGAAAGGCGGCTCGTTGACGCTCTGATAATCGCTGGAGCCATCGGCGAGGTCATCGCCAACAGAGCCACGCTCGCAGGGGCGGACGGGGGCTGTCAGGCAGAATGCGGGGCCGCAGCCGCGATGGGCGCGGGCTCTCTCGTATTCCTCGAAGGCGGCACAAAAGAAATGGTCGCCGACGCCGTAGCCTTGACGATAAAATCCGTCCTCGGGCTCGTATGCGATCCTGTCGGCGGACTTGTGGAGATACCCTGCATCAAACGCAACGGTATGCTCGTCGCGCTCGGCGCTCTGGCCGCGGACATGGCGCTCGCCGGGATAAAGTCTGCCATTCCCGTTGACGAAGTTATCGACACCATGTCGCGCGTAGGCCGCGCTATCCCGCCGTCTCTTCGCGAGACCTCGCAGGGTGGACTGGCGACGACGCCAACGGCAAAAAAACTTGTCGGCGCTCTCAAGAAGAGGTCGATATTCGAAGATCAGGAATAGAAATCATATTTTGTGTTTATAGCGTAAAAGTTATTTAACGACACAAAGGGCCGTTCCTAATGGGGCGGCCTTCAGCATCAATATCAAAAATTGTTTATTCCGCTGCTTTTATCAGTTTCGTAAAGATGTCCGCTTGGACAGGGTCTTTGGCCGAGAGACATTCTGGGTGCCATTGAACTCCGAGGAGGAATTTGTGCCTCATAGAGACGATGCTCTCCGTGAGTCCGTCGAACGTCATCGCCGCGACCTCGAGCCCTTCCGCGTGTCCCTCTATGCCCTGATGGTGCATCGAGTTGACGTGCATCGTCTTTGTCCTGTTGAGCGGGAAGATCTCAGGTTTGAGTATGTCGACGTCGTGGACGTAGCCGTTCGTCACGTCGCTGCGGCTGTGCAGCTCCCATTCCTCTCTGATGCTGGGCATATCCTGATAGAGCGTTCCGCCCATGACGACGTTCATCATCTGGCAGCCGCGGCAGATGCCGAGTATCGGCATGTCTTTGTCTATCGCCTTTTTCATCAGCGAGAACTCGAACTTATCGCGCAGCGTGTTCGGAGTCAGAGAACCATTGCTGACCGCGCCATAGACCGCTGGGTCGATGTCCTCGCCGCCCGAGAATACAAATCCGTTCATGTAGGAGATAGAGGCGTCGATGTCCTCTTCATCCCGCGCCGCGCGGAGCAGCACGGGGATACCTCCGGCGTTCTCGACGGACGCACATATCATCTCAGTCAGCCGAGACAGCAGCCAGAAGTAGTCCAGCGTCTCTATCGTAACGCCGCCAAGCGGCGTGTCCGTGAACTCGCGCCTGAAAGGGTCTGTCGCCACTCCGATCAATGGTTTCATAAAATTCCCTCCGATTTGTGCCGTATGATGTTGTTGTGATTATACAGTCAAAACTGGCCTTTTTATATACGCCGTCATGCGATTACTCGCCTTTCTCTCTGTAACGTGGCAGTAAAAATGCGACGCATGACCGATTTTGTCAACGACGAAAAGGCGAGGCGGTGCAGCCAATCAAACGCCTAAAGTTTCCGCCACACAGGACATTCCCAACTTTTCCGGCGAAGCATATCGCCGTATCTCACCGCCGTTCATAACCAACACTTTCGTTCCCAACTTTAAGGCTTCGTTAATGTCATGCGTCACAAAAAGGATGGTAATACCAGTCTCTTTATGAATGTGGCATATCTCGTCCTGCAAACCGCCGCGCGTGATCTCGTCTACCGCGCTGAACGGTTCGTCCATGAGAAGGATATTGGGCGAAGCCGCGAGCGCGCGGGCAATGCCGACACGCTGCTGCTGTCCACCCGAGAGTTGGTCCGGGTAGCGGCTTCGCAAAGTCTCATCCAGCTTTACAATCTTCATCCACTTGGAAACAGCCGCGTCCGTTTTGTTCTTATCCTTTCCGTTCAGAAGAGTCGGCACGTAGGCGATGTTTTTTTCTACAGTCATGTGGGGAAACAGGATATTTCCCTGGATGACGTAATCTGTATCACGACGTAAGGCGATGATATCCGTGAGCTTTGTGCTCTCGCCGTTTACAAAAACTTCCCCGCGGGTAGGAACGACAAGTCCATTGACCATCTTCAGAATGGTCGTCTTGCCGCAGCCGGACGGTCCGATAATAGTCACAAACTCCCCTTTGTTCACCTTGAGGCTAAAATCCCGAATGACAACGTGCGGATTCGGCGATATTCGATTGCGATCATAGCATTAACTCCCATTTGTCCGTCAATTCAGCAACCCTTTTGCCCGCAGATACGCGACGGCTACTTCTTCCGGATTCTTTCCTCCGCTCTCCACTTGATAATTCATATTCGCCATCTCCGCGTCCGTGATGAGGCCGCTCATTCTGTCGAGCGTCTTTCCTAATTCGGGGTGCGCTTGTAACGTTTCCTTCCGCACGACAAAACCGCACATGTAGGAAGGGTACAGGTTCTTGTCATCCTTCAGCACGACGATATCCGAAACCGAGAGCTGCCCGTCTGTGGTAAATATATTCATTGCATCGATCTTAAGCTGATTGATGGCATCATATTTTAGGCCGATGTCCAAATCCATCGTTTTCTTGAACTTAAGGCCGTAGACGTCACGCAGAGCGTTGTATCCGTCCCCACGCTCGAAAAAGTCATATTCCGCGCCAAAGGTAAGCTTTCCTGCGACCGCGGCTAAATCAGAGTAGGTTTTGAGGTTGTATTGCCTCGCCGTTTCCCGCGTGACCGCAATGCCAAAAGTATTGTTAAAACCAAGCATGCCGATCCATATCATGTTTAACTTCTCATAGCCGGTTTGAAGTTCGGGAAACATACTTTCGTTATACAGTCTGCTATTTTTAAGTACTGCATTCCATCCCGTGCCAGTATATTCGGGATAAAAATCGAATTTGCCACTCTCCATGGCCGGCTGGATATTCAACGTGCCCCCGCCCACGCCCTCTGTAATCTCCACCGTTAAATTTGTTTCCTGCTCGATAAGGGCTTTTGTCATGTATCCAAGGATGTATTGTTCCGTCATGGGTTTCGTCGCCATGCGGAGAACATTTGTTTTTGTAAAAACGCTGCGGCAATTCAGCGCCAGCACAAGCAGCGCCGCTGTGAGGATGCCGCTGAAAATAATTCCAAAACGTTTCATCTTTACCCTCCTTACGCCTTATGCCTATCGACATGTTTTTCTATCATGCCTATCAGAAAATCTACGATAATCGCCAAAAGCGCGATAAGCAAGCTCCCAGACAAAATCATCGCCTTGTTGTTCGTCGTAATGCCACGGTAGATGGCGACGCCTAACCCGCCTGCGCCGATAAAAGAAGCGATACCCGCAAGAGCGATAGTCATGACCGCCATATTGCGTATGCCCGCCATAATGACCGGCATAGCGAGCGGCAGCTTAACTCTGAAAAGAGTCTGCGCCCTTGTGCTGCCCATGCCAACGGCTGCTTCAACAAGCAGAGGGTCCACGTTGGTTAGGCCGGCATGGGTGTTTCGCACCATCGGCAGCAGCGCGTAAACAGTCAGAGCTATCACGGCCGTCGCGTTCCCAATCCCAGACAGGGGGATTAGAAACCCTAAGAGCGAGATGGATGGAATCGTGTAAATAGAATTCACGACCGCCATAACCGGCCTCGCGCCGCTTCGATATTCGCTGATGAGAATGCCCATGACAAGCCCTATCGCCATTGCAAGCAGGATCGCGGCAAGAGATATCCCGATATGTTCTATGAGAAGCCCTGCGAAAAAATCCCTACGGCTTCCAAGCAATTCAAATAGTTTGCTCATCGTGGGCGCCTCGCCTCCTTAAACCGCTTTTCCCAGTTCCGACGCCCGTTCCAAAACACAGGATGCCTCTAAAGCTCCCTCTGCGTCCACGCCGCCAATTTGGATGACTCCTCTATTCTTCCAGCCGAGAAATTCCGCGGATGTCTCATAGGTTTGAAGGATAGGCTTATATTCCTCTTTGTCCACGTCCCCGCCGCAAACAAACAGATAACTCTCCTTGACCGCCAATGGGCGGAGCCCTCCCTCGCCGCCGTAGGCATAGAGCTTATCTATAGCCGCCTTGACTTGAGCGGGAAAACCGAGCCAGTAGAGCGGCGTTGCTATCAACAGTACGTCGCAGCTTTCCAATAGCGCTGCGAGTTCGTTGAAGTCATCATTCTGGACACAGGCGCGTCCATTGCTCCAACAGCCGTCGCAGGCATCGCAACCATTGATTTTACGCTTCGCAGCGTCAAACCAGATGACCTCGTTCCCCGCAGTCTCCGCGCTTTGCGCGAACGCACGCGCCATCTTTGTCGTGTTGCTGTTTTTCCTTGGACTTGACGTTAAAACCAATATTTTTTTGCTCATGTTGATATCCTCCTTATTGTTTGCGAAGCGACTTGACTTTGCCTCGTATCTAAATCATACTGTGTATATAAAAACAATCAAGTACGCAGAAATTTCATACACAGTATGAAAAAACTGACTAAGGAGGATATACTTACTAATGGAACAGATGATGAGCTACGACAAATTTTTGAAGGAAGTAAAAGCGGGCATCGTAACGCCATCCGGCAATTGTCCTGTGACGCCGGGGCTTACGCTGTTTCAGGGGAAATGGACAGATCAGGTACTATATGTGCTTTGCATCCGCGACACTATACGCTTTGGCGAACTCAAACGCGAGCTGCCGGGCATCACGAATACGATGTTGACTTCCACGCTCAAAGAACTGGAGGCGAACGGTATCGTCCACAGAGAGCAGTTCAACGAAGTTCCTCCCCATGTGGAGTATTCTTTCACAGAGAAAGGCCGCGACCTTTACCCAATTTTCTACGCCATGATGAATTGGGGATATAAGTATGAAGAGGATTTCTACGGAAGAAGCCCTGCAAAGGAGTAAGACCGATGGAAGATACGACATTTTTCAAACGCAAACGGGTAGTCTGGGAACAGCTGCCTTTGTACGGGTTTATAAAAACGGATGGTTCATACCATTTTTCCGAGGACATTTTAGGCGGACAGTTTCGGCTGTTCGTAAGCGTCTCGGAGGATGGTGCCGTCGATACGAAGATCATCGACGCGACATCAGGCGAGGAATATGTACTGCATCGAGTACCCGGCGCCGTCGGCTCATTTGCCGGCTCCGTGCGCGAGGCATACGAGTGGGTGATGTTTGATATAGCGGCGAAATGTTTTGAAACTGATATTTTTAAGAGCAAGCAGGCAAGAGAAATCATCGTATATGTCCGAGAGACGTATGGGGACGAGTTGGAGTATCTGTGGCAAAAGTTTCCCGATAACGCGATCTGGCGGAGAAAGGACAATCAAAAATGGTACGCCGCTCTGCTGACCGTTTCAAAGCGTAAACTCGGCTTCAAGTCCGACGAGCCGGCGGAGATCGTCGACCTCCGCGCCGACCCTGATGAACTTGACTCATTGCTTGACGATGAAAGGTATCTCCCCGGCTATCACATGAACAAAAAGAATTGGTATACGATAGTTTTGGACGATTCCGTGCCGATAGGTGAAATAAAGCGTGGGATCGACGTAAGTTTCTTGATAGCCGCAAAAAAGAGCCGCTGACGTCAACGTCGGCGGCGGATTCTGTATTGCGGCAAAATCTTTATTTCACTTCAGGGCGTTTGTTCCTGCCTATGCAATAGTACTCAAACCCAAGTTCTTCAATGGCGTCGGGGTTATAGATGTTGCGGCCGTCGATGATTATTTTCTGCTTCATCAGCGGCGCGAGCGCTCCCCAGTTGAGCTCCTTGAACAGCGGCCATTCTGTGACGATGACCGCGCAGTCCGCGCCTTTGAGGAGGGTCTCTACATCGTCGGCAAATTTTACTTCGCTCGATACAAGCTGCTTCGCCTGTTCCATGGCGATTGGGTCATACGCCGACACCGACGCCCCGCAGTTGAGCAGGCCGCGGATGAGCGTCCTCGATGGGGCTTCGCGCATGTCGTCAGTGTGAGGCTTGAACGCCAGGCCAAGCAGCGCTATCTTTAGTCCAGCTAGGTCGTTGCCAAAGCGTTCGCGAACGATCATCTGCAAGAGTTCTTTCTGTTTACGGTTGACCTTCTCTATCGCCGTCGCGATGGTCATATCAAGTCCCTGACCTTCGCCGATATGACAGAGCGCCTGCACGTCCTTCGGGAAGCATGAGCCGCCATAGCCGCAGCCCGCGTTGAGGAAATACGGCCCAATGCGTCTGTCGGAGGCGATGCCTTCTTTGACGGCGACGACATCCGCGCCGACCTTGTCGCATAGCTGCGCCATCTCGTTCATGAAGCTGATGCGCGACGCGAGCATAGTGTTTGCCGCGTACTTCGTGATCTCAGCCGACAGCGGATCCATGAGGAAGATGCGGTCTTCGCTCGCAAACGGCTTGTACAGCTCGAGCATGACCTCCCGCGCCTCCTCCGACCTCGCGCCGATGACGACGCGGTCGGGGTGCAGGCAGTCTTCAATCGCCATGCCCTCTTTGAGGAATTCCGGGTTAGAAAGTATCTCGATATTTATTTTCTTGTCGAGCCCGCGCTCGCGCATGAGTGTGTCGATGCGTTTACAGAGCAGCGTGCCCGTGCCGACCGGCACGGTCGATTTAACGACTATGAAGCACGAATGGTCGACGCTGCGGACGATGTTGTCAAGGGCGGCTAAGACTTGCGCCAAGTCCGCGCTGCCGTCGCTCGCCGGAGGAGTACCGACTGCTATGAAGCAGAGCTGCGCTCCCTTGAGCCCCTCCGCGACATCAGTCGAGAATGTGAGCCTTCCGGCCTGCGAGTTGCTGAGCACAAGCTCTTCAAGCCCGGGCTCGTATATCGGCGAGACGCCCTTCTTAAGATTTTCTATCCTTGTCCGGTCTATGTCCACGCAGCAGACGTGGTTGCCCTTCTCGGCGAAGCACGTCCCAGTGACAAGCCCGACATATCCTGTTCCGACTACGCAAATTCTCATATCATTGCCCCCGTCAGTGTTTGATTGTAAGCAGAGTAATTCCAACGAGGATAAAGCTCATCCCCATTATTCTGAACAAAGTGATGTTCTCTTTAAATACAAATAGCCCGACAAACAACAGTATAAGGTAGACTATGCCGGACATCAGCGGATAGGCCAGCGTCAAATCCGTGCGCGAGAGCGCCGCTCCCATGAAGAAGAATGATATCCCGAAGAACCCAAGCCCCATAACAGTCCATGGGTTGAGCAGTATTTTCAAAAACGCTCCAATTATGCCGGAGGACACCATCCCCGTGTCCCCGCCGTATGCGTGTTTCATTATCGTGCTCCCCATCGCGTTGGTGAACGCCGACGAGACGAGAAGCAGCAGGCTTATCTTATCCATTTTGTGTTTCCTCCTGTACCGCGAGAGTCCCCGCGCGCCCGATTAGCGTTCCCATTTTTATGACGCAGGGCTTCGCGTCGCACGTGTGCGCGTAGTCGCGCAGAGTGAAAAATTCAACGCCGCGCTGTTTGGCGAGGCGGAAAAATCTATCAAGGACGTTCAGCTTAGACATGCCTTCCATCTCGGCGTGCACCGTGAGTACGTTCCATTCCTTGTCCATGCCCATAAGCCACTGGCCTGGCATCGTCCTGTCGTCGACGCCGGGCAGCCCGTATATCTCGTCCATCGTGGGCAGCGTAGTAGGTATCTGCACAGGGCGGTATTCCTTGCCCTCGAATACCGGAAGGAACGGCGAATACCCGCGAACGTCGCTGCAATATTCAAGCCCAAGCTCCTGCTGCACCTCAAACGTCATCTGCGACACTTGCCAGCCCGGCGCGGCGTAGCTCGTCGGCTTTTTGCCCGAGAGTTTCTCGAACATCTCTGCGGCCTTGTCGAATAGAGCGCGGAAATCTTCTTTCGTGAGCTTCGCCTGTTCGTCCTGGACAAGCACATGGTCCCACGCGTGGACTCCGCAGTCATGACCTTCGAGGCACGCCTGTACGAACACCTCCGGCGCGGAGGGAACGATGAGAGGCGCGGGAAGCAGAGTACCGTACATAAGCGTCTTGAGCCCATAAGTCGAAGGCGCCTTTGTGCGCATCATCTTCGAGATAAATCCCTTGCGGAATATTCTCCTTATCGCCTTGCCGGAGTTGTCAGGCCCAAACGAGAAGAATATCGACGCCTTTATTGAATGCTTGTTGAAAAGAGCAAGCAGACGCGGCACGCCCTCGCGGTATCCGCGCAGAGTATCTACGTCTACCTTTATCGCAAGTTTCGTCAATTTAATTCTCCCGCTCCGCGTACCACTGGATCGTCCTGCGAAGGAGCTCGCGCATGTCCGTCCGCGGCTTCCAACCAAGCAGCCTGTCCATCTTCTCGACGGACGGCAGACGGTTCTGCATATCGTCGTAAGTCTTCCCGTAATACTTGTCCGCCGGTATCACGTTGAGCCTCGCTGCGTTTGCCCTTTCGGCGTAGACGGGGAAGCCTTTCATCTCGTCTATCAGCAGTTCTGCCATCTCTTTTATGGAGTAGTTGTTGCTAGGGTTGCCGAGGTTGAATATCTGGCCGTCGGCTTTGTTGTCCCTGTTCTCGATTATCGCGCATAGGCCGTCGACGCCGTCGCCGACCCATGTAAAGCTGCGGCGTTGTTCGCCGCCGTTGACAAGCGTTATTTCTCCGCGATAGAGAACGTCATATATCATTTGTGTTATTGAACGAGCTTTGCGCTCCTCGGCGTCCTTGAACGTATCGAGGCGCGGCCCGACCCAGTTGAACGGGCGGAAGAGCGTGAACTGCAGCCCCTGCTCCTGTCCGTAGGCGAATATGACCCTGTCCATCATCTGTTTGCTGCAGCTGTACATCCAGCGCATCTTTACGATAGGGCCTGTGATAAGCGGACTTTCGTCCTCTTTCAGCTCCGCGTCGCCGCTCATTCCGTAGACTTCCGATGTAGATGGGAATATGACGCGCTTGTGATGCTTCGCGCAGAGGCGGACTACCTTCAAATTCTGCTCGAAGTCCAGCTCAAACGTCCACACCGGCTTTTGGAGGTAATAGGCCGGTTTAGCTATCCCAGCGAGCGGAAGCACAACGTCGGCGCTCTTGACCTGCTCCTCTATCCAATCTGTCTCCTTAAAGATGTCTCCCTTGTGGAAACTGAGCTGGGGATTTCCCGCGAACGGCGCGAGGTTGTCGTCGGCGATGTCAAAGCCTTGGACTTGCCAGTCCGTAGCTGTCGTCGTCTTCTCCAGAAGGTGCGTCCCAATAAATCCGTTGACGCCGGTAACAAGTATTTTCATATTCTATGCATCCCTTTCAGGTTCGCCCTCCGGCTGATATCTCATTACTTCCAAAAGTCCGCGTCCCGTTCCCACGAGCAGGGGATTCTGAGAGATTATCTCGCCGGGCTCCGCGCTTCCCTCGCGCGGAAAGGCTTCCCATATATATATTTTCTTACCGTCCCAGTGGGTAAAAGCTCCGGGGAACGGATGCGTTACAGCGCGAACGAGATTATATACCGACTCCGCGCTTTTGTTCCAGTCTATCTTGCCGTCCTCCGGTCTGCGGCGTCCAAACTTTGTAGCCTTGGACTCGTCCTGCGGGGTGAGTTTTGCCGTTCCGGACTCTAGTTCATGGAGCGATTCGGCGATCAGATCGCGCGCGGCAAAGGCGACCTTCATGAACACATTGCGCGCCGTGTCGGTAAACACGATCGGCACAGACTTCTGCGCGACTATATCGCCCCTGTCCGCAAACTCCGTCATGACGTGGAGAGTCGCCCCCGTCTCCCTCTCGCCGTTGAGCACGGCCCAGTTGACGCATGCACGGCCGCGATACTTCGGGAGCAGCGCACCGTGGATATTATAAGCTCCAAGCCGTGGAAGTTCCAGAACGGCCTTCGGTATCATAGCCCTGTAATAGAACGAAAGGATAAGCTCCGGCTCCATGCCGCGCAGCTCTTCTATGTCCGCCTCGCCTATTTTCAACGGGGTGCGCACTGGGATATTATTTTTGAGCGCAATATCCTTGACCAAACGGAACCATATCTCTTCGTTCGGGTCGTCGTTGTGCGTGTAAACGACTATGACGTTCGCGCCGCTCTTTATAAGCTCCTCGAGACAGAGGCTCCCGACTTCGCTGTACGCGAAAATCGCTATGCGCGGTCTGCTATTCTCCATTTTCATCTTCAAAGATCTTTCTCACCGCGTAGCGCGGACGTCTGCTGACCTCGCGGTAGATGCGCCCCATATATTCGCCGGCGATGCCGAGGCTGAAAAGCACTATGCCAGTCAGCAGGAACTGTATCGCCATCAGCGTGAACACTCCCTCGACCTCAGGGCCGAGTATCAGACGGCGCAGGAGCATGTAGCAGACAAGGATGAAGGACAGGAACGAGACGACCATACCTGCCATCGTCACCATCTGCAGCGGGATTATCGAAAAGCTCGTCATCAGGTCGAAGTTGAGCCTTATCAGCTGGAAGAGACCGTATTTGGACTCGCCCATCTCGCGCTCCCTGTGAGCGACAGGTATCTCTATCGGGTTCGCGGCGAACTTCTGTCCGAGCGCGGGGATGAACGTCGTGGACTCTTTGCTGACGTTTATGATGTCGATTATGCGCCTGTCGTATCCGCGGAGCATACAGCCGTAGTCGCTGATGTTGAGCCGCGCGATCTTGTTCGTTATCTTGTTGACTATCTTAGAGGCCACCTTGCGGAATATGGGGTCTTGGCGGCCGACGCGATATGTGCCGACAACGTCGTGTCCGGCGTCCATCTCCGCCACAAGTTTCGGTATTTCCGCCGGCGGGTTCTGAAGGTCGGCGTCGAGCGTGATTATCTTGTCGCCCAGGACGTAGTCGAACCCTGCCATTATCGCCATGTGCTGCCCGAAGTTCCCGTTGAGGTCTATGACGCGGACTTCCTTCGGGTGGGCCTTATAAAAATCATAGAGCAGTCCCAGCGTCTTGTCTTTGCTTCCGTCGTTGATGAAGATTATCTCAAACGGACGGCCCATCTGTTCCATGACCGGATACAGTTCTTCAAAAAGGGCTGGGAGAGATTCTTCTTCGTTGTACGCGGGAATTACTATAGATATCTCGGGCTTCATTTACTTAGCGTCCTGACAGATCTGTTTGATCGCGTCAACTACGTCGCGCGCGTCCTCGTCCGTCATCGCGGGGAAGAGCGGCAGCGATACTATGCGGTCGGACACGTATTCGGCCTCCGGCAAATCGCCGCGGCCGAGCCCCATCGCTCTGCTGTAGTACGAGAACAGGTGCAGCGCCTGATAGTGGAGCGCCGTTCCAATGTTGCGCTCCTTCATCTTTGCCATGAACTCGTCGCGCGTCATGCCGAGGCGATCTATATCGACGAGAGGCGTGAAGATGTGCCAGCTGTGGACATGCTCCCAAGAAACAGGTTTCGGAAGCATAAGCCCCTTGACGTCGGTGAGCTCCCTCATATAGAAGGCCACGATCTCGCGGCGTCTCGCGTTGAAATCCTCGAGCTGCTTGAGCTGGGACGAGCCGATGGCGGCCTGTATATCGGTCATCGTATATTTCAGCCCCGGGAATGGGATATCGTAATTGGCGTTGCCTTTCGCCGCGTAGCGGTTCCAAGCGCCCTTGGACATCCCGTTCTGGCGCAGGACCTGCGTGCGTTCCGCGATGTCCTCGTCGCCCGTGCATATCATGCCGCCCTCGCTGGTCGTTATATTCTTTGTCGGGTGGAAGCTAAACACCGCGGCGCGGCGCGCGCCCCTGTCGGCTCCTATCTTCCTGCCCTTGTACGACGCGCCGAGCGCGTGGGCCGAATCTTCGATTATCGCCAGCCCGTGCTTTTCGGCTATCGCCTCTATCTTGTCCATATCGCAGGGCATCCCCGCGAAGTGGACGGGCATTATGGCCTTTGTGGCCGGGGTTATCAGCTTTTCAATATTTTCCGGGACGATGTTGAGAGTATTCCTGTCGATGTCGGCAAATATTGGCTTCGCGCCGACAAATATTATCACGTTGACCGTAGAGGCAAACGTCATCGGCGTGGTTATGACCTCGTCGCCGGGTCCAATGCCCAGGGCCATCAGCACAGTATGAAGCCCGGCTGTGGCCGAGTTGAGCGACAGCGCCCACGACGCCCCCGTATACTCCGCGAACTCCGCCTCAAAGCGCATGACCTTCGGGCCCATCGCGATCCATCCTGAACGTATGGAATCCGCTACGTCCGCGACAGCGTCCTCAGATATCGACGGCTTGGAGAA